>JAGUWA010000012.1 GCA_020062605.1 Parvibaculum sp.
ACCGCCCGGCGCGCGGCCGAGCCCCAGATCGATGCGGCCGGGATAGAGCGTCTCCAGAACGCGGAAACACTCCGCCACCTTGAGCGGGCTGTAATGCGGCAGCATCACACCGCCCGAGCCGACACGGATGCGGTCCGTCGCCGCGGCTACGGCTCCAATCAGCACTTCGGGCGCAGAGCCGGCGAAGGAAGACGTGTTGTGATGTTCGGCCAGCCAGTACCGGCTATAGCCGAAGCGTTCCGTCTGCCGTGCAAGGTCGATCGTGTTCGCGATCGCTTCGGCTGCGGTGCCGCCCTTGCGGATGGGGGATTGGTCGAGAACGCTCAAGCTGACCATGAGGCTCGCTTTCCTGATGCAGGTTTCCGGATCCGGGATATCGGTATTCGCCCGCTATTTTTCGAGCGGCCGCTTCTTCACCCGCTTCACGATGCCCGAGTAGTTGAGCAGGATGCGTTCTTCCTCGCCCTTGCCGGTGAAAACCTGCCCGCGCAGGAAGACCATGCTGCCGGTGTTGCGGACCACCTCGCCCCGCGCCTCGATGAAGTCTCCCGCGCCGGCCGCCGCGGTAAATTCCGCCGTGAAGGAGACCGTCACCGATGGCCCCTGCAGGATGTCGCGCCCAAAGGCAAACAACGAGAAATCCGCAAAGGTCATCAACAGGCCACCGTGAAGGAAGCCGCCGCCATTGCAATGCACGGGCGTCGCTTCGAAGGCGCAAGTCACCGTTCCGTCCGCGTTCTTGCGAAAGAAAAAGGGACCGGCGTGATCTTCGAAAGGGTCATGCCCCTCCCACGTCTCGTACCCCGCGAGACGGCTGCTCAAGCTTGTATTCATCTGCAAATAACCTGTCTTCGAATTCGATTGCCGCGCTTTTATCAGGAAGGGCGGCGGTTCCCAAATCGCAAGCCCGGTTCTCCGCTTGGGAACAGCAAATTAAGACCTTCGTTACGCTAGTTGGGCAGACTGCCGCCGGAGACTCCAAAGGCGGAAGATGAAATGAGTGCGGCTCTCAGAAACATTGCCCCGGTCGAGGAGAGTGCACACTTTCTGGCGCTTGATGAGCTTCCCGAGCCCTCGCTTCAACAGGTCCTTGCCTACTGGGAAATGAAGCGGGCAGGGCGTGAGATGCCCTCTCGCGACGACATCGTGCCGACCGCCTTTCCGCGCCTTATGCCGCGCATGTTTATGGTGAGGGTGGGAGAGGGACCAACCTTCATGTATAGCCTCGCCGGCAGCGAAAACATCGAAGCCCACGGCGAAAATTTCACCGGCATGGATGTGCGCGATCTCGATCGCAAAAGGCCTGGCTACGGAACCTCCATGCACCGCTTCTATGCCTCGATCGTGCAGCGGCGGCGGCCGTGTGCCGCTGGCGGATCGCTCGAATTCCTGAGCCGGGGATTCTGCCGCTTCTCCGCCATCTATTTGCCGCTCGCAGGGGCCGATGGCGACGTGAGTCACATCATGGGCGTTGCGGCCTACAGAATTGGTCCGGAATAGGGCCTGCCATGCAATGCCTGTTTCCGCAAGGACAGGGCGCTATCGGTCCGGTTAACGGACACTCGGTTCACCATCCGTTAGGAAAATCCCGGCACGCTGCTGCCACTGGCTCGGGCTGGGTCATGTGAAGGTTGAACGGGCGATGATGCAACAGGTGGAATCCCATCGCGGCGGCGACGCGGAAGTGCTTGCCGAAGCGGACGCGCATGGCATCGATTTTCGGCGTCTCAAGGAACTTCGCGAACCGCTTTGCCGCGACATGCTCAGCTATTGGAACGAGGTGCGTGGGGACCGCGCCATGCCGCGCCCCGACGAAATCGACCCCGTCCGCTTTGCCCGCCACATGCCGAATCTTCTTGTGGTCCAGGTCGACTGGGACCCCTTCGATCTCACTTATCGTCTTGTCGGCGGCGATGTCGTGGACGCACATGGCGCTAATTTCCGTGGCCGGCGGGTGCTGGACAGTCCCTCGCATACAGGCCGTTTCAGCGAGGTTCTGTTCCGCTTCTACAAGTTCGTGGCTGAACAGCAGCGGCCCTATGCCGTTGGCGGCACAATGGAATATACGGCCCGTGGCAGGGTGAGCGTGGAGGCGGTCTATCTGCCCCTGTCTCTCGACGGCAGCCGGGCCGACCGGATTCTCGGCGCGGCGATCTCCTCAGAGCTTCCGCGCGGGTAAATCCGGCTCTTTTCGCCGCTTTTGACCCCCGCCGGGCCTTGGCCTAAATTCCCGCAACCTTAGAACCAGCAATGCGGGAAGACCCATGGCCCTCGACGCCGAAACACGCGACCAGCTCATTTCCTCCGTCCGCCGCTTCGTCGACGAGCGCCTTCGTCCGATCGAGGACAAGGTCTCCGAATCCGACAAGGTGCCGGACGAGATCGTCGAGGAAATGAAGGAGCTCGGTCTCTTCGGCATTTCCGTGCCGGTCGAATATGGCGGCCTCGGCCTCACCATGGAGGAAGAATGCCTCCTCATGTTCGAACTCGGCCGCACCTCGCCCGCCTTCCGCTCCGTCATCGGCACCAATGTCGGCATCGGCAGCCAGGGCATCGTCATGCATGGCCGTGAGGACCAGAAGGAATACTGGCTGCCGAAGATCGCCAGCGGCGAGACCATCATCAGCTTCGCGCTCACCGAGCCGGAAGCGGGCTCCGACGCCGCCTCCCTCAAGACCACGGCCATCCGGGACGGCGACCATTATGTGGTCAACGGCACCAAGCGCTACATCACCAATGCGAACAAGGCGCATGCCTTCACGCTGATGGCGCGCACCGATCCGAAGACGCCGGGCGCGAAGGGCGTCTCGGCTTTCGTCGTGCCGAGCGACATTCCCGGCATCCATATCGGCAAACCGGAAAAGAAGATGGGCCAGCAGGGCGCGCATATCTGCGACGTCGTCTTCGAGGACGCGCGCATTCCGGCCGAATGCCTGCTCGGTGCGGAGGAGGGCAAGGGCTTCGTCACAGCCATGCAGGTGCTGGAGCGGGGCCGATTGCACATCTCCGCTGTCTGCATTGGCGTCGCCGACCGTCTCGTCGAGGATTCGGTGAAATATGCCGCCGAGCGCAAGCAGTTCGACGAACCGATAGGCAATCTGCAACTCGTGCAGGCCATGCTCGCGGATTCGAAGATGGAAGCCTATGCCGGCCGCTGCATGGTGATCGACGCCGCACGCCGCCGCGATGCGGGCGAGAATGTCGCGACCGAGAGCTCCTGCTGCAAGCTCTTCTGCTCGGAAGCCGTAGGCCGCATCGCCGACCGCGCGGTGCAGGTCCATGGCGGGGCGGGTTACGTCGCCGATTATGGCATCGAGCGCTTCTATCGCGACGTGCGCATCTTCCGCATCTATGAGGGCACCAGCCAGGTCCAGCAGGTCATCATCGCTCGCAATCTGTTGAAGGCGGTAAGCTGAAACCCGGCTTGCTTCCCGTTGTCGGCATTGCACAATGCGGACATGACGAAGCTCGATCGCCTCACCGCCGATATTCGGAGCTGCCGCATCTGCGTTGAAAGCCCGCTGAAGGCGCCATTGCCGCATGAGCCGCGTCCCGTCCTGCGCGTCTCGCGAAAGGCGCGTCTGTGCATCGTGGGGCAGGCGCCGGGCACGCGCGTACATGCCTCGGGCACACCTTTCACCGACCCAAGCGGAGACCGGCTCCGCGACTGGATGGGCGTCACCTCCGAAGAGTTCTATGACGTGTCGCGTCTCGCCATCGTGCCCATGGGGTTCTGCTTTCCCGGTCTCGATGCGAAGGGCGGGGACCTGCCGCCGCGCCGCGAATGCGCCGAAGCCTGGCGCGAACAACTCTTCGGGCTCCTGCCACAGATCGAACTCACGCTTCTCGTCGGCCTGTATGCGCAGGCCTGGCATCTCGGCGCCGCTCGCAAGGAAAACCTCACCGCAACGGTCGCCGCCTGGCGGGAATATGGTCCGCGCTTCATCCCGCTGCCGCATCCCTCCTGGCGCAACAATGCCTGGATCAGGAAGAATCCCTGGTTCGAGGCGGAGCTGTTGCCCGTGCTGAGGCGCGAGGTGCGCCGCCTGATGGGCTGAGGCTGCGGCATCGCGCCACAGCAAATCCGGCGCCTCTTTTTTGACACGCCCGCCCCCGCTCCTGATACTGCGCGGAAAAGGGGGCAGGCCTTTGGCCGATCGGCAACAGCATATGCGACGGAGAAATGCATCGCGCAGCAGGCGCGCTGCGCCCTCGCTTGCGTCGCGCTTCCTCCTTGGCCTCATTGCCCTGTCGATCCTCTTTCCCGCGCTCGCAGGCAGCCTTGCCGCGAGGCCGTTTCAGCAGGCCGGCATCTTCGACGACCGCATCGTCATCTGCACGGGAAGCGGCCTGAAAGTCATCCGCCTCGACGCAAACGGCGAACCTGTTTCCGGCGGCGAGGAACAACTGGACTTCGCGGCGGGCCTCTGCGCGCCGATGGCGACGGCCGCGCTCGCCGAATTCCGGGACGATCTCTTCACTCGGCTGCGTCAACCGCGCGTGCCCGATCTCCCGCGCCCAGCCGCCGCCATCCTCGTGCCGCACGGCACCGAGCATCCCCCAGCCCTCACCACGGGTCCCCCTGTCCTCGTCTGAGTTCTTCGCCGACCTTCAGACAAGACAGGAAAAGATCCAATGTTGTTTCAGCGCTCTCTGGCAGCGCGGCGTGCACTTCTGCGCGCCGGCACAGCCTCCGCCGCCCTCATGGCGGCATTCTGGATGCTTCCCGCGAACGCCGCGGAAGAAGCCGCGGAGGAAACCACCTCCGCCATCGAAATACCCGAACTCGTTATCTCCGCCCCAGCCGAGGACGGCGGCCCCTCCGAAACGGTCAAGGTGGGCGACGTCTCGGGCCCGTCCGCGCGCGATGCGGGCGAGCTTCTCTCGCGTTTGCCCGGCGTGACGGCGGGCCGCATGGGCGGCCACGGGTCGGACATCAGCATTCGCGGCATGTCGGACGACAGGATCGCCGTCATCAGCGACGGTACCTATGTCTTCGGTGCCTGCCCGAACCGCATGGACCCGCCCACGTCATCCATGATGCCCATGTCGGGCGACAGCATCACCGTCCGCCGCGGTTACCAGTCCGTGCTCGATGGCCCGCCCGCACCGGCAGGCACCGTCTCGCTCGAAAGGGCCGACCCGGCCGATTTCGCCGAAGGACTATCGGGCAACGTCGAGAGCGGTATCGAGTCGAATGGCGTGCAGCGTTACGTAAGCGCGCAGGCCCGCGCCGTCGAACAGGGCAGCTATATCCGCGGCTTCATGACAGGCCGCCGCGCCGACAACTACGAAGACGGCTCCGGCCGCGAGGTCCGCTCCGCCTTCAAGCAGTATGGCGGCGGCGGAGAAGTCGGTCTGCGCTATGGTGCGGATTCGCTTCTTTCCCTTTCCACGGAACGAAATGTCGTTGAAGACGCACTCTTCGCGGGCGCTGGCATGGATGCACCATGGACCGCGACGGACACCTACCGCCTCTCCCTCGAGCATAATTTCGAGGATGCAGGCGCATTCAAGGGGGTCGAGGCCAGCGTCTACGGTTCCTTTGTCGATCACGTGATGGACAACTACTCGCTGCGGACGCCCGGCGCGATGACCATGCGTACCGATGCGACCTCCGACACACGCGGCACCCGGCTCGCGGGTGTTTTCGAGTTCGGTAATGTGGATGTGACGGTCGGCGGCGATTACCGCCGCAACGACCGCGACGCGACGAGCTATTCGTCCATGATGGCCGCCATTCCGCCGGCCACGATTTCCAACTACACATGGCCGGGCATGGAAATCGAGGATGCCGGTGTCTTCGTCGAGGCAAGTGCGCCGCTCGCGGCAAAGACGGACATCGCCGCTGGCATCCGCACCGATTTCATCTCCGTCAGGGCGACGAAGGCCGACCTCCTGCCGGGCGGCATGGGCGCGGTCTCGGCACGCACGCTCTACGGCACCTTCTACGGTGTCACGCAGACGGACCGGGATGAGACCAATGTAAGCGGCCTCGTTCGCGTCACGCACGACTTCGGCGGCTTCTCCGGTTGGGTAGGCGCGAGCCGCGCCGTACGCACGGCGGATGCGACAGAGCGAGGCATTGCCCGTGCGCCTGCGATGGGCGGTGGCGGTTGGGTCGGCAATCCCGGTCTCGACCCTGAAAAGCATCATCAGATCGATACGGGTATCGAGACGGTACGCTCCGTCTGGAAGGCATCCACGAGCATCTGGTACGACAACGTGCAGGACTTCATCTCCCGCGACATTGCGCGCGGCCAATCCGGCGTCCTGGTAAACGATGGCGTGTCGAGCATTTTCCGCAATGTCGATGCGGAACTCGCGGGCTTCGACGTCGCGGGACAATGGGCGTTTGCGCCGTCATGGCATGTCGGTGGCGACCTTGCCTATACCTATGGCGAGAACACGACCGACAACCGGCCCCTCTACCAGATATCGCCCTTCAGCGGCAGCGTGGAGCTGGTCTACGACGTGACGGAATGGAGCGCGGGCGCGCGCATGCGCTGGGCCGCGAAACAGACGCGGGCCGACACGAGCACCGCGACGGGCTCGGGTCTCGACGTTCGCGAGACGCCGGGCTATGCGGTCGTCGATCTCTTCGGCACATGGCAACTTGCCAGTGCGGTCGAGCTGCGGGGGGGTATCGCCAACCTTCTCGACACCACCTACGCATCTCACCTGAGCCGCGGGAATGGCTTCGATCCGGCAGTGGTCCAGGTAAACGAGCCGGGACGGTCGGCCTACATCCAGGTGAATCTGGAGTTCTGACCGGCAGGGGAGGCGGCTCCGTGCCGCCTCCCTCGCTCTCGCCTGGTATGCGCCGATGCGTTAGCCTCATCGGATGTCGCGCACCTTCCCGCTCCTTCTTCTTCTCGCTTCTCTCTCGGCCTGCGCGCCGCAGATGATGACCGTCGGCGATCCGGTCTTCGAACCGCGCATCGAGCACGCTTCCGCCGCCCGCGCGGTCATGGCGGATGGTGCCCGTCTGCCCATGCTTGTCTTCGAGGCAGAGAAGCCGCGCGCGGTCCTCCTCGCGCTGCATGGTTTCAACGACTACTCGAATTCCTTCGCGGAGCCGGGCCCCGGCCCCTGGTTCGCCCGGCAGGGCATCACGTTTGTCGCAATCGACCAGCGCGGCTTTGGCCGCGCACCCGGTTACCGGTTATGGGCGGGTGGACAGCGCATGGCCGAGGACGTGGCGGCCGTCGCCGCGCTTCTTCGCGCGGAATATCCGGACATTCCTCTCTACCTGATGGGCGAGAGCATGGGGGGCGCCGTCGCCATGCGCGCCATGGCACTTGATGAGCCGCCCGACGTCGACGGTCTCATTCTTTCTGCGCCGGCCGTCTGGGGTTGGCAGGAGCTGAACGGATTTTACGGCTCTGTCCTCTGGGCCGCTGCCCATCTCGCGCCGTCGGCGACGTTGACGGGGCGAGGCCTCGAGATACGGCCTTCGGACAACATCGAAATGCTGAGGGCTCTCGCCCGCGATCCCGTGGTCATTAAGGAAACCCGCATCGACACGCTCTACGGCCTCGTCGGACTGATGGATAGCGCCTATGACGCAGCGCCTGAAATCCGCAAGCCTGTGCTTCTTCTTTATGGCGCGAAGGACGAGATCGTCCCTGCCGCCGCGATCGCCGGCACGATCGAAAGGCTTGAAGCCGCACATGTGGATGTCACCTCCGTCTGCTATCCGAACGGCTATCACATGCTGCTGCGCGATCTCGAAAGGGAACAGGTCTGGAAGGACATCGCGGCCTGGATCGGGCAAACCGCGCCGCCGCTTCCGTCAGGCCATGAGGGAGACCTGCGGCAATGTGAGCCCCTTGCCGATGGCGATTGAAGGCATAGACTTTAAGCGGGGAGCGGTTCGGGCCGCTTATGTCGGGGGAGTACCTCTTGGTCCGGAAGGAGAATCAAATGGCCAATGAAGTCTCGAAAAACGAAAACCGCAAAAGCCCATCCTTGTTTCCGCACGATCCCTTTTCCGCATTCCGCGAGGAAATGAACAGCCTGATCGATCGTGCCTTCGGTCGAGGTTTCGGACTGTTCGATGCGCCGTCGCTCGGCCGTTTCGGTACGGGCCACATCACGCCTCAAGTCGACCTTCACGAAAATGACAAGGACTACTCGCTCACCGCGGAACTTCCCGGCATGGAGGAGAAGGACGTCGAACTCAGCGTGCATGATGGCGTGCTGACGCTGAAGGGCGAAAAGCGCTACGAGAAGAAGGATGAGAAGGATGAGGCGCGCATCGTCGAGCGTCACTACGGCAGTTTTCAGCGTATTTTCACGCTGCCTGCCGATGTCGACGACGCAAAGATCGAAGCGAAATTCGACAAGGGCGTCCTGAAAGTCACCATGCCGAAGAAGCCAGGTGCCTCTCCGGCAAGCCGCCGCATTTCGATCGGCAAGGGGTGATCGCGCTCAGGCGTTTTGCGAAAGCGCCGGTTCCACACCGTCGTTCCCGTCATCTTCGGGCGCCTGCTCCTCGGCAGGCGCCTTTTCTTCGCCGAAGCGGATTTTGAGTTCCCGCTCGAGATCGGCGAAGAGTTCCGGAACATGCTCGAGATGCGGCCTCTCCGCCTTGAGAATGGAGCGGAAGAGGCGTGCCTTCAGTTGCGCAAGATCGAGCCCCGATTTGCGGATTGCGGCTGGTGCGCTGCTTGCCACGATGTCGACAAGCCTGTCGGCCGCGTGGAGCCGGCCCCACAAATAGTCGTTCTCCCGCGCGCGGCGGCTGAAGAAGGCAGCGAAATAGCCGAGGTCGCGCCCCATCAGCGTCGCGGGTGCGCCGCCCTCACGGATCGAGCGCGCGTCTTCCGGGCTGATCCGGTCCACCTGCACGGTGTCCACATCGTCGAGATCCTGCCACTTGTTGAGCGGCAGCGTCAGCACGTCGAAGAAGGGGAAACCGACATAGGCTTGTACCAGTTCCGAGCGGATATCGTGGGGCAGGGTGCTTGCGGCCATCTGGACGAAATGATGGTCGGCGTCTCGGTCGAGGCCGACGAGATCGAGGATCGGTGCCACATGGCTCGTAAAGGCATCGATCTCGTGCGGTTCCGCCACGCCGTCATCATAGATCGCCTTGCAGATGCGGCGGATATCGTCGGTCCTGAGGCGCGCCGTCGTTTCCGACTGTATGCGGTCCAGAATCCGGTAAAGGCTCGTCTTGAAATCGTCGAGCGCGTCGGAATGCAGGCTGCCTTCGTCGCCTGCGTCGATGTCCTGGTAGAGCTCGTTCAGTCTGCGGATCACGAAGCGCAGCCGCCGCACGCGGAAACTCACGTCGAACTCGCGCAGGAAGCGCACCCAGGCGTCCTCCTTGCTCGGTTCTGCGCCGCCATTCGCATGCGTCATCCACTGCACCGGAAAGATGCCGGTGTCCTTCGCCCAGCACTCGACGGCGCGCGAAAGGGCAAGCCGGTCGCTTGGGTGGTTCACTGCCTCGCTCAGGTCGGCGATGATGTTCGTGATCTGATCGAGAACGGATGCCACCTTGAGCTGGATATAGGCGTCATAGGCATAGCCCGCCTCGACGGCGGCCTGCGCATTCGCATTGTTCCTCAGTGTCGACAGTTGCGCGGCGTCCGGCAGCGAGGAATTGGCGGTACCCTCGAAAAGCTGTGTGATGCGCGAGCGCACATGCGGTCGTGTCGCGGCCACGATCTGCCGGTACCGTCGCACGCGTTCGGAAAATTCGTGCAGCGTTTCCAGTTCGTCGCGCACCGGCTGGTTGCGCGGAATGTCGGAAAGCGCACCCCGGATCGCCTGGAAGAATCCCGGCGCGGCGCCGCCTGCTTCCGCGCGGCCGCCTTTGGGGTCCGGATCGATATAGACGACGCGCCGGTCGACTTCGCGATAGGCGGGCCGCCCGCGAATGGCGGTGATCGCTTCGCCGAACGGCTTGTTGTTGAGCACGCTGCCGTCGATGAAGGAAGCCTTCACGGGATCGGAGCCAGCGGCAATCAGCGGCTTGAAGTTGCCGCGCAGGAATTCCTCGCGCGTCGGCCAGTCGAGTTTTCGCTGTTTCAGAAGCGCATCGATCTCGCCGATGCGCGCGGGCGGGAAGGCGCCCGGAAAGCACGAGGTCGCCCGCGCCGCGAAAACGAGGCCCGGCACATGCGCGCTGTCGAAGTCGCTGATCGTCGTTCCGCTCTGATGCTGGAAATAGCTGAATTTCAGCGTGTGCCTGTGTTCGCGTTCGCGGATCGAAACGGGGTCGTGCAGCGGAATATGCTGGCGATAGCCATGGAAGTCGGTGACCGACACGACGAGGTCGAGCCGGTGTCCCGTCGGCAGCAGCGAGGCATTGGCGGGCGAGGGTTCGCCCATTGCGAGGCAGGCATCGAGCAGCATGCCGCTCATGATCGAACCCGAAAAGGGAGGCTCGAACCAGCGCGAACGCGTGAAGAGCTGCAGCTTCTGACGCATCTCGATGTCCGGCGCGTATTTTGCGAGCCATTTCTCGGTGATGCCCCAGAAAAGGGGCTTCATGAACAGCTTGTCCCAGCGCCCGGCGAGATGATGCTCGTCCATCAGCGCCACGATGTCCGCCTGTTCGAGCCACATCTTCCGGTGCGCATCCATGGGCAGGTCGTGGGCGAGGGCGCGCGCGAGGAGCACGCCATTGATCCCTCCGGCCGACGCGCCCGCGATCGTGTCCACGAAGACGCGCAATTCGAGCGACTGGCCGATCGCCTGGATCAGTTCGAAATAGATTTCTTCCGTATCGGTCTCGCGGTCGGCATGGTCGAGATCGCGATAGGACGCCGATGCGCGGTGCGAGCGCGCGAGGTCGTGGTGATAGACGCGGGAGGCGCGGATGAGCTTCAGGATTTCCTTGGTCACGCCGTGCATGTAGACGGCAAGCGAAACGCCGCCGTAGCAGACAAGCGCGATCCTGAGTTCCTTTTCCTTCATGGCCCCGCCGCTTCATTGCGTGGTCCCCGGTGGCTCAAACCCGCCCGGACCGGGGCCAGTCTAGGAGAGGACCCCCTCACGACCAATTAACGATACTGCGACAGCTTGTTCCATTCTTATTTACGTCTTGAATACGTAGATATTCGGGACCGGCAAGAGGCTCCTGCGCTCGCGCCGCGCAAAGGACAAGCCCATGCTCGACCCCGTCTTTCTCCACGCCTTGCTGGCGCTCGCATCCGGCGCCCTGATCGGCCTCTCTTTGGGACTTATCGGCGGCGGCGGGTCGATTCTCGCGGTTCCGCTCCTGCTCTATGTGGTCGGCGTCGCCTCGCCCCATGTCGCCATCGGCACCGGCGCGCTCGCCGTCGCGGCGAATGCGGCGGTGAGTCTCGCCATGCACAGC
>JAGUWA010000241.1 GCA_020062605.1 Parvibaculum sp.
ACGCGGCTCTGGTCTCGGCGGGAGCGCCGTGGGCCTTGACCTTCGGGCTCAGCGGCGCGCTGATCGGCCTTGCCTGGACCGCCATGATTTTCTTCATTCCATTGCAGTCTCTTGGAGATGAAGGCAGGTGGCTGTTGCAGGCTCTGTCGAGCTTCGTGCCGCGCGCGATGCCCATGAGTGCAGGCATCCGCAAGCGTATCGCACGATCAGAGACGGCGTCGCCGGGGGTCGACCTTTCATGAGCGCAGCCCAACCGGAAGATCCGGCGATTTCAGACCTGTTCCAGACCGTGGTGGCGGGCGGCTTTTGTGTCGGCTGCGGCGCCTGCGCGACGCTCCGGCCGGATCGCCTCGCCATGGGGCTCGACAAATACGGACGCCTCGTCCCGCACCTTGTCGAGCAGGCTGGCGCGGCCTCGGACATGGACCCTCGCGCGGTGTGCCCCTTTTCCGACCGGGCAAAAAACGAGGATGCCATCGCCGCCGAGACTTTTCCGGCGGCGCCATACCGGAACGACCAGATAGGACGATGGGGGTCGCTGCATGCGGGCTATGTGACGCAGGGAGAGTTTCGCAAAGACGGCACGTCCGGCGGCATGACCAACTGGGTGGCCAGCGAGTTGATGCGGCGCGGCCTCGTCGACGCCGTGCTTCACGTCAAACCGGCGTCCCGGCCCTCGTCCGGCCTGATCTTCGAATATGCCGTCTCGCATACGCTCGACGAGGTGCGGACGGGCGCCAAGACCCGCTACTATCCTTGCGAGCTTTCCACCGTCATGGACTACGTTCGCAAGACGCCCCTCCGCTTCGCGCTCGTCTCGCTCCCCTGCTTCGCCCGCGCCGCACGTCTTTTGCGCAAAAACGATCGCCTGATCGGCGAACGCCTGAAGTTCCAGATCGCGCTCGTCTGCGGGCATCTCAAGAGCACGGCCTATGCCGAATACTATGGCTGGACCGCCGGCATTCATCCGCGCGATCTGACCTATCTCGACTTCCGCTACAAGACGGCGCAAGCGCAGACGGCGAAGGATTATTTTATCCAGGCCAAGGGCAAGGGCGAGATGCCGGAGAGCTTTCTCGAAAACAGGGATGTTTTCGGCACCGATTGGGGTCTGGGCTTCTTCAAGCTGAAAGCCTGCGACTTCTGCGACGACGTTCTCGGCGAGACCGCGGACATCACGCTCGGCGACGCCTGGCTGCCGCGCTTCGACCATGATCCCGCCGGCACCAATATCGTCGTCGCGCGCCATCCGGCGCTTGTCGACCTGATCGCCGATGCCGCCGCTTCGGGCCACATCCATCTCGAATATCTCTGTGCGGAGGATGTCATCCGTTCGCAGGATGCGGGTTTCCGCCATCGTCGCGACGGGCTCGCATATCGGCTTTATCTTCAGGACAAGGCTGGCGGCTGGAGACCGCGCAAGCGTGTAGCCGCCGGTTATCGCCATCTCACCTTGCGCTACCGCCTGCTCTTCCGGTTGCGCGAAAAGCTGCGCGATCTCAGTCATCAGGCATTCGCCGACGCCGTCGACAAAAACTCCCTCCCCGATTTTGTGAAAGCGATGAGGCCGGTCGTTTCGCTCTACTGGTTCGTTCATCGACAGATGAACCCTGACTACTGGCGTAGAAAACTTGTGCAGCGTTTGAGCCGAATTTTTCCAAGGTTAATCAATCTGAAGTAATCATATAAAGATTTCTTCAAGACTTACCCCCGTTGACAGCGGGGCGGCTGGCCTTGATTCATCGGCTTTGGAAGAGGCGATCTCAATTTTTCAAATCTGCGAGCGTATTTTGTTTCGCCAGTATCGTCCGGTTTTCCATGTCTCTGGAGGTACGCTTCAAACTGTACCAAATACGCCATGGTAAAACGCGACGCTGTACACTTGTGACGAAATTACTTACCACTACCCTTACTACTCGGCCTCAGCTCAGTGGCAAGTCTTCGGAGATATCTGCACCGTGAAAGAGGCTTCAACACTCCCGCCGACAAGGTCCAGGGATCGGCGCTCAAAATGGAGCCTGGGGGATGGTGCACTCTATGCAGGCCTTGTGATGATCGTCGCGCTCGCGCCGCTGCCGCTTGGCAGCAACCGGCCGCTGC
>JAGUWA010000146.1 GCA_020062605.1 Parvibaculum sp.
CAGCAGGGTGATCGGATGCTCGGGCGCCGTGCCGTCGGCGCGCGCGTGGGCGATGTGGTGGCCGGCCATCGCGCAGTCCGAGCCATAGTGGTCCGGCGCGTTCTGGTTGACGCGCGCGACGACCGGCTTGACGATCTTCATCGCGTGCTTGTGGAATTCCGCCTTCACGGCATAGGTGCCGTCGTGGCCCGAGCAGCGCTCGATGATGTCGACCTGCGTGTCGGGCACGAGCGAGAGGCATTCCTTCGTCTTCGGGCCGATGTTCTGCACGCGCTGGTGGCAGGCGGCGTGGTACGAGACCTTGCCGAGGCCGGCCTTGAAGTCGGTCTTCAGCCGGCCTTCCTTGTGGCGCAGCATCAGGTATTCGAAAGGGTCGTAGAAGGCGTCCTTCACCTTCTGCACGTCCGGGTCGTCGGGGAACATCAGCGGCAGCTCCTGCTTGAACATCAGCACGCAGGAGGGCACCAGCGCTGTGAGGTCCCAGCCGGCATCGACGAGTTTGGCCAGCACCGGGATGTTCTTCTCCTTGGCCAGGCGCACCGACTGCAGGTCGCCGAGCTCCAGCTTGGGCATGCCGCAGCATTGCTCGGTCGGCACCATCGACACCGGGATGCCGTTGTGTTCGAAGACGGCGACGAGATCTTCGCCCGGGCCGGGCTCGTTGCGGTTCATGTAGCAGGTGGCGAACAGCGCGACCTTGCCCGTCGTCGGGCCGGCGGCTGCGCCGGGCGTATCGTCCGACAGCACCTTGAAGCGGCTACGCAGAGGCTTGTCGGAGAACTCGGGCAGCCAGGCTTCGCTATGGATGCCGACGACGCCTTCCAATACTTTTCGCACCGCGCCGATCTTGTTGACCGCGTTGATGGTCGGCGCGACGATCGGGATGCCGCAGAACTTGCCGACAAGGTCGGTGCTGGTCAGCACCTTGTCGCGCAGCTTCGTGTCGCCGGTGCGGAAATGCACGGCCTTCGCGCGCAGCATCAGGTGCGGGAAGTCGAGGTTCCACTCGTGCGGGGGCACGTAGGGACACTTCGTCATGTAGCAGAGGTCGCAGAGGTAGCAGTGCTCGACGACCTTCCAGTAATCCTCCTTTTTGACGCCGTCGACTTCCATCGTCTCGGATGCATCGACGAGGTCGAACAGCGTGGGGAAGGACTGGCACAGGCTGACGCAGCGGCGGCAGCCGTGGCAGATGTCGAAGACGCGCTCCATTTCATGGAAGAGCGCCGCCTCGTCGTAGAAGGCGGGGTTCTGCCAGTCGAGCGGATGGCGGGTCGGAGCCTCGAGATTCCCTTCGCGTGGGCCGGCCATGAGCTTTCCTCCTCTGCGGCGGATCTTGTTATGGGTGTCGGGGTTGGAGGTGCGCCGCCCGGCAGCTGCGTGGCTGCCGGTGTCGGCAGGAAGGCTTAACCGAGTTCGGTCAGCGCCTTCTGATAGCGGTTGGCGTGCGAACGCTCGGCCTTGGCCAGCGTCTCGAACCAGTCGGCGATTTCGTCGAAGCCTTCCGAACGCGCATCCTTCGCCATGCCGGGATACATGTCGGTGTATTCGTGCGTTTCGCCGGCGACGGCGGTCGCCAGGTTGGCCTTGGTGGTACCGAAGGGCAGGCCGGTGGCGGGGTCGCCGCAGGCTTCCAGATATTCGAGATGGCCGTGGGCGTGGCCGGTTTCGCCCTCCGCGGTGGAGCGGAACAGCGCGGCGACATCAGCGTAGCCTTCGACGTCGGCCTTGTTTGCGAAGTACAGGTAGCGGCGGTTGGCCTGGGATTCGCCGGCAAAGGCGTCTTTCAGATGCTGTTCGGTTTTCGAGCCTTTGAGTTGCATCGTGGTCTCCTCGTTGTGGGTGATGAAACAGAACGCGGTGAACGCTCTGACTTATCGATACTAGAAGGGCACGCGTCTCATAGGAAATTGTTTTTCTCAACTGCCGCAATAGCCACTGGCTATGAACGAAGCCGACGTTGCTATAGCCATTGGCTATAAGAAGGATCGCAACAACCAATTGGATTCATGCTGCGGCCGCACATAAAATCCATTTCGTCGCGCTGGTTATAGGCACAAAACATTTACCAGTCCTCATATCTTAACCAACCAAGGAGAATCCCATGTCCCTCATCAATACCGCCGTCCAGCCCTTCAAGGCCCAGGCTTTCCACAACGGCAAGTTCGTCGAGATCACCGAAGCCAACCTCAAGGGCAAGTGGTCCGTCATCATCTTCATGCCCGCCGCATTCACCTTCAACTGCCCGACCGAGATCGAGGACGCCGCCGACAACTATGCCGAGTTCCAGAAGGCCGGCGCCGAGGTGTACATCGTCACCACCGATACCCATTTCTCGCACAAGGTCTGGCACGAGACCTCCCCGGCCGTCGGCAAGGCCAAGTTCCCGCTGGTCGGCGACCCGACCCACCAGTTGACGCGCGCCTTCGATGTGCATATCGACGAAGCCGGCCTGGCCCTGCGCGGCACTTTCGTGATCAACCCCGACGGCGTGATCAAGACCATGGAAGTGCATGACAACGCTATCGCCCGCGACGTTGCGGAAACCCTGCGCAAGCTGAAGGCCGCCCAGTACGTTGCCGCCCACCCGAATGAAGTTTGCCCGGCGAAGTGGAAGGAAGGCGCGACCACCCTCAAGCCCTCCCTCGACCTGGTCGGCAAGATCTAATAATAAAAAATACCAGTCCCAATAGAGAAAAGGGCGCCCGGCAGTATCCGGCGCCCTTTATTCGGAGAGTTTGATAGATATTTTAAATTGACACGGAGATTTCGATGCTTGATGACAATACGAAAGCCCAGGTGCGGGCCTATCTGGAAAGACTGGTGCGGCCGATTGAGCTTGCGGCCTCGCTCGACGACAGCAAGAGCGCCCAGGACATGCGCAGCCTGCTCGACGATCTGTCCGGCTTGTCGGACAAGGTCGCCGTGCGTTTCGACGGTCAGGACCAGCGCACGCCTTCCTTCAGCATCGGGACGCCGGGAGAAGCCCACCGCATACGCTTTGCCGGCCTGCCGATGGGCCACGAATTCACCTCGCTGATTCTCGCCCTGCTGCAAAGCGGCGGCTATCCGCCCAAGGTCGAGGCGGACTTGATCGAGCGCGTCAAGCAGCTCTCCGGTCCCCTCAACTTCGAGATCTATGTTTCGCTCGAATGCCACAACTGCCCCGACGTGGTGCAGGCGCTCAACCTGATGGCGGCGCTCAATCCGCAGGTGACCTGCACCATGATCGAGGGTTCGCTGTATCGCGCCGAAGTCGAGGCGAAGAACATCCTGGCGGTGCCGATGGTCTTCCTCAACGGCGAGCTCTTCGGGCAGGGGCGCATGGCACTGGAAGAGATTCTCGCCAAAGTCGGCGCTGGCGATACGGCACAGGCGGCGGCCCAGCTCGACGCCAAGGC
>JAGUWA010000202.1 GCA_020062605.1 Parvibaculum sp.
GAGCGCATCGAAGGCCCGCTGCAGCAGCACCGAAGGCTCCTTTCCCTCCTCCGGCATCCGCCACTGGACGCGCAGGCACCACACGGCGAATTGCTCGGCGAAGCCGAGCTCGGCCAGCGGCTGGTCGGGCGCGTAAGCCCGGCTCGGCTCTGCGGTGAGAATGTCGGGAAGGGCTGCGGCGGGTTTCATGACGTCTCCTTGGGCTCACTGAACCGGGAAGGCGAGCCTGCCTTAGTTGCTAATGATTATCAACAGCAAAATCTACGCGAGACGCTGGCGCTTGGGCGGACATGTGCGGCTCGACCTTTGATCTGAGACACGCAAGGTTTCCTGCCCCTTTTTTTGCTCTTCGCGCCCCGCTGCGATTGACACGCGGGCCCATCGCCTTTACTTCTCCGCCCGAACGCAATCGCACGTGCCACTGGCCATATCGGGTTATGTAACGGCGTACGCGTCTCTTTGGACAATTTCGGCGGCATGCCGCGTTTCGGCATCGTTGGTTCACCTCCGCCGGGTTTCGAGGGAGATTGCATATGTCCGGTTCTAGTCTGAGGGGCTGACGCCCCGGATCAAGCCGAGCACGTCCGTTGCACTTCCCTGCAACTGAAGACGCGCAACCGGGCGAGCGATCGCAGCCCGGCATCGGCAACCGTCAAGGGTTCCTGTCGGAACCCGCCCAGCGTTCATCCACGCACGACATATCCATTGGCCCCGGCGGGTGCGCAGCGATGCGCCTTCGTTCCGGCAAGCCAGGTCCATCTACTGGTTGGGGAGAGGCACTCATGTCCGAATCCAATGCCCTCTTCCAATTGGGGATCGACTTGAACAGCGATTCAAGCAAGACCCAGGCGGAAGTTCTCGAGTTTCCCGTTCACCACTCTGCGGCCGACAAGGCTGCGGACCGCTGCACCACGTCCGATGAGAGAAAGGATTTCTTCATCGAGCGCGACGGCAAGCGTTTCGCGGGAACGCATCTGATCATCGACCTGATCGGCGCGAGCCGTCTGGACGATCTTGCTCACATCGAGGCGGCGCTCCGGCGTTGCGTCGAAGTGTCGAAGGCGACGCTCCTGCACATCCACCTTCATCACTTCACGCCGAATGGCGGCGTGTCGGGCGTGGCGGTGCTGTCGGAGAGCCACATCTCGATCCATAGCTGGCCCGAGGCCGATTATGCGGCGCTCGACGTCTTCATGTGCGGCGAGGCCGAGCCGCATAACGCCATCGAGGTTCTGCGCGAGGCTTTTAAGCCTTCCGAGATCCGCGTCGGCGAGCATCTGCGCGGCGAGGGCATGGTCTGATGACGGATGGAGCCGCCGTGGGAGCGGGTAAGGGGCGCTGGGTGGTCGAATCCCTCTACGAGAAAGAGGGTTTCACCTGCGCCTTCCGCGCCGACAAGGTGCTCTATGAGGAAGAGACCGGCCAGCAGCATCTCGTGATCTTCGAGAACGGTCTCTTCGGCCGGATGATGGCGCTCGACGGCATCACCCAGGTGACCGAGCGCGACGAGTTCATCTATCACGAGATGATGACCCATGTGCCGATCCTCGCGCATGGGGCGGTAAAGCGCGTGCTCATCATCGGCGGCGGCGACGGCGGCATCCTGCGCGAGGTCATACGCCACAAAGGCGTCGAGCATGTCACCATGGTCGAGATCGATCCGGCGGTAACGGACTTCTGCAAGGCGCAGCTTCCGCAGATTTCCGCCGGCGCCTTCGACGATCCGCGCCTCGATCTCGTCTTCGCCGACGGCGCGAAATTCGTCGAGGAGGCGGGCGGCAGCTACGACGTCGTCATCGTCGATTCCACCGACCCCATCGGCCCCGGCGAAGTTCTCTTCCGTGAAGAGTTCTACCGCGCGGCCAGGGCAAGGCTGACGCCGGGCGGCGTCATCGTCACGCAGAACGGCGTGCCCTTCATGCAGGGCGATGAGCTCGCCGCCACGATGGAAAAGTTCCGCCGTCTCTTCAAGGTCGCCTCCTGCTATCTCGCCACCATCCCGACCTATGTCGGCGGTCCGATGGCGATGGGCTGGGGAACGGATGACGAGACGCTGAAAGCCGTGCCGGTCGAAGAGCTCGAAAGGCGCTACGCCGCTGCGGGCCTCACGACGCGCTACTACACGCCGGAAGTGCATAAGGCGGCCTTTGCGTTGCCGCGCTACGTACAGGATCGCATTGAACCGTGAACATCGTGTCTCGATACAGCCTGCAGTTGTGTCGAGTTGCGCTCACGCGAGCGTGTAGTCCGATTCTGTGTCATTTGATTGACACGAATCGCTCTTGGCCTTTAGCTAGGCGCAAGTGCTTTTTTGTCCCATTTGGTTGAGTTGCGGCTCGGGGCATTGGGGGAGGGCTGGGATGGTTGATCTGGAGAGGAATCTTCGGAGCGCAGATATGCTCCGTGTACCCGTTATGTCGGATCTGAATATGCGGGCGGAGGGTGCCGCCGACGAAATAGGCGAGCCAACCTTGGGCGACGTGCTGATCGTCGCATCGGGCGGCATTCTCTCGATGACGATTGCCGGGCTCGGCGTCTGGAAGCTGGTCGAACTCGTCGTCTGACGGACGGCCCGGATCAGTCGAGCTTTTCGGCCGAAACGACGATGCCGTCCGCATCGGCGTAAAGCCATTCGCCGGGCTCGATCGTGAGCCCTGCAAAACGCACCGTGACATCCTTCTCGCCGAGGCCGCGCTTGTCGCTGCGTTTGGGATGCGCCGCCAGCGCCTTGATGCCGATGTCGCAGCCTGCGAGCTCAGCTGTGTCGCGCACGCAGCCGTAAACCACCACGCCCGCCCAGCCGTTCTTTTCCGCCAGCTTGCCGAGATTGCCGCCAAACAGCGCGTAACCCATCGCGCCACCGCCATCGACCACGAGCACGCGGCCCTCGCCCGGCGCTTCCACCGCTTCGCGCACCTTGCTGTTGTCGTCCGGCACCTTGAGTGTCGCCACCGGCCCGCAAAAAGCGGTGCGGCCGCCATAATCGCGGAACACGGGTTCCGCATGGCGGACGAGGGCGGGATGGGCGTCGGAAAGATCGGTCGTGGCGGGCGCGGCCGTTTTTGTCATTTGAAGTTTCCCCAGCGGTACCGCCGTTCCTTTAGCGCGCTCCGCGCCTTTTGTCTCCCCCCTGCCTTGGAGTGGCGACGCCCACTCTTTGAGGCGGTTCCGCCGCCCCCGAAAAACCGCTAGAGCAGATCGCGATGAAATGGAATCGCCTTGCGATCCCGTCTCATCGTGAAAATCTGCTCGTCGCTTATAGTCTGGACCGTTTTCCGAACCGGCAGGTGTTTCCACCTGCCTGGAAAA
>JAGUWA010000066.1 GCA_020062605.1 Parvibaculum sp.
CCCGGATAGCCATTGGTACGCCCGCCGAGCGCCCCGAGCGGGCCGCCTGCAAGAAAGACGAAGCGCGCCGCGCCGCCCATCAATCCGGAAATCGCCGCCGAGGCGCCGACAACCGGAATGTCCGAGCCCGAATAGAGAACGACATGCAGAGCCGCCCCCGCGATGCCGCAAAGAAAATAGAAAAGGAAAAAGCGCCCCGTGCCGAGCCGCCGCGCCACCGGCGATCCGAAGGCGAGCAGCCACACGCTGTTGACGATGAGATGCTCCCATCCGCCATGCAGGAATGTGTAGGTGATCGGCGTCCAGAACTGCGCGCCCACACCGCCCGGGAAATCGGGCTGAAGCACGGCAATCCCCGGGAGGTAGCGCGCCGGGATCAGCGAAAAGAAAAGGATGATCTGCTCCTGCATCTCCCATGACAGCGAGACGGCGAGAAGATGCACACCGATAATGAGCGCAAGCAGCGCGAGCACGGGGCCCGGCACGTTAAAGGCCGGTGGTTCCCGCCGCGGCGGCAGGCCGGTCGAATAGGGATCAGCCATGAAGAAGCGCCGCCTCCACCAGCGGAAGCCGGTCGTTGCCAAAATACATGTCGGTCTCGTTCACATACATGGTGGGCGAGCCGAAGCCGCCGCGCGCGATGAGTTCTTCCGTATTGGCCCGCAGCCGGCCCTTCACATCGTCGCTCTTGATCCGCTCGCCGACCTCGTTCCAGTCGAGCCCGGCAGCCACGCAGATTTCCTCCAGCACCTCCGGCTGGCTGATATCCTTGAGATCGCCCCAGTAGCTGCGGAACGTGGCCCAGGCGAATGCCGGGAGTTTGCCCTCGTCCTGCGCCACGATCGCCGCCCGCATCGCATCGACCGAGCGCACCGGAAACACCGGCGGCCGGCCGATCTCGATGCCGCAATAGCGCGCCCAGTCCTGCAAATCCTTGACGTAGTACCGGCCTTTGACGGGATGCGGGTTCGCCCTCGCCTCGTAGACGCTTTCGTTAACGTCGTTGAACACGCCGCCGACAAGGATCGGTTTCCACACCATCTCCGCTTTCGTTCGCTCGACCAGAGCCTCGATCCGGCTGAAGGCGAGATAGGTCCACGGGCTGGAGCAATCGAAGAAGAATTCGAGCTTTGCCAATTTGTCCGTCCGTTTTCGGGAATGCCAATTGCAATTGGCGCGGAGTGTCGCGCGCCCGGAGACATGCCGCAACCTGCTTTCCCGCCTGTCGCAGCGCGGCACAGCCTTAACGGGAAGTTGACGTGCCGAAACGGGAAAGCCCGTGCCAGAGCCGCCGCAGACGATCCCGCGCAATCGGAATGCTTAACGGGTGGAGCGGGAAAATATCCTGAAAACGGCAGATTTCTGCGGTTATTAACGAAAGGTAACTGCTGGCACACCGGTTGCAAACCTACGGGCAACAGAGCGGTCGGCGGCGCGCTGGCAAGATCGAAAAACAATGATCGCCAGCGCCAACCTTCGACCGGTGACCACCAGGAGGCCAAAGTGTTTTCAACTGTTGTGACGAACGCGGCGAGGAAAGGACTACCCAGGCGAACGCTGGGAGCTCTCGCCATGGCTTTCGCACTTACGGGCTGTGTCAGCGCCAATGCGGGCTCCGATGGCCGCTATGCCGCGCCGATCGGAAACGCCCCCGTCATCAACAACGAAACGCCCTATTCCAACGCGTTGCGCTGCCTCGCGAACCACGTGCCCGCCAGCACGACGGCGACGCGTATCGCGGTCGGCAACATCCGCGACTACACCGGCAAGTCGGAAGCTGACGGAACCGGCATGAAGATCACGCAGGGCGCCTCGCTGATGGCGATGTCCGCTCTCGGAAAGGCCGGCGTGCCGCTCGTCGAGCGTTACGACACCTCGATCACCGAACTCGAACTCAAATATACCAACAACAAGCTGATCGGCGACGGCGGCGAGCAGGACGACTACCGCAAGATCTATGCGGGCGAGATCCGTGGCTCCGACTACTATCTCGTCGGCGGCATCACCGAACTCAACTTCAACATCCAGTCCGGCGGCCTCAATGCGGGCTTTGCAGAAGGGGGCGACATGGGCGCGGCGGCGAATGCTTCCGCTTCCACCTACGTCATGAACATCGGCCTCGACCTGCGCCTCGTGAACAGCCGTACGCTCGAAGTCGTCGACTATGTTTCCTATCAGAAGCAGATCGTCGGCCGGGAGATCAAGGCAGGCGTGTTCGACTTCTTCGGCGGTAATCTCTTCTCGCTTGGCGTCGGCACCAGCGCGCAGGAGCCGCTCCAGCTCGCGGTCCGCGCCGTTGTCGAACGGGCCGTTCTGAAGCTGCTGGTGCCGCTCTATGGCGTGAACCCGGCCGACTGCGCCCGCTTCCCCGGCAACAAGGACCCGATGGGCCAGATCGACTACCGCCAGGCCAATCCCGGCGCGAAGGCGAAGCCGATGAACAGCCAGCGTGTCGCGCAGGCTCCCTCCTCCGCACGCGAAGAGCGCAGCCCCGCCGGCAACGATCCCTACGCCTACTATTCGGAGCCGGTCTTCGATGCCGGCAGCCTCCGCGGCGGCACTTACTGATCCAGACTTCCCACCGAATTATCGGCGATGTCGGAGACCGAAATGAAAAACGACATCGCCGGTTCCCACCCTCAATGCGTCTTGCTGGTCGGCCTCCGGCACGCGCTTGAGAGCACAAGCGGGGCTTGCCCGCCGATCCCGGGACAGGATTTCTGAGTTTCCTTTTCCGTTCCGGAAGACCACTTGGGAGGGCCTCGCGCCCTCCCTCTTTTTTTGCGGTTTATCCTTCCGCGAGCTTGAGCATCACGACGCCCGTCACGATGAGAGCGATTGCGGAAAGGCGGAGGGGAGACGCGCTCTCGCCGAGCACGACGATGCCGAGAACGGCCGCGCCGACGACGCCGATGCCAGTCCACACGGCATAGGCGGTTCCCAGCGGCAGCGTCCGCATCGCCTGGACGAGGAACCAGACGGCAGCGAGAAGCGCCGCGACGTTGAACGCCACCATGAGCGGCTTCGTGAAGCCGTCGCTTGCCTTGAGCGTAAAGGCCCAGACGATTTCAGCCGCGCTTGCAAAGAGAAGATGGAGCCAGGCCATGTGCCTCTCCTGACGAAGAAGCGAGGCCGTCCCCGCGATTGACATGAAGGCTGAAACCTTCGGCAGGGCCGTCCCTGTCGGATCAGTTATAGCAAAGCGGAGGGGAACCGGAAGCCCCGGATCGGGCCTTGTCCGGCGGTTGAGCGCTGCCCCGGGTCAAAAGGGTTGCACCTCGTGTGAGTCCCCTTATATCGACACTTACTGTGTCAATATAAGGCTGGGAGCAACTCATGACTTTTGGAATTCGCAGACTCGCGCTTATGTGCGCAGTCGCTCTCTTTTCCGGGGCGGCCGCCCTCTTCGCACATCCTGCCATCGCGGACAGCGGCTCGGCGGCAGGCAAATGGATGATCCACCACCCGCTGAGCGGCGAGCCGCTCATGATCGTCGAGATCGAGGAAAAGGACGGCGCGCTGGAGGGCCATATCGTAAAGCTCGCCGAGGGGCCGGAAGACGCGATCTGCTGGAGCTGCACGGGCGAGAACAGGAACAAGCCGCTGGCGGGCATCAAATTCCTGTCAGGCTTCCGCCCCGACGCGATGGGCTGGAGCGGCGGTTTCCTGCTGCAGCCGGCGACGGGCACGGTCTCGCCCGCCCGTCTCGAACTCGTGGACGGCGGCAGGGCGCTGCTGATGACCACGGGCCGTGGGCCCCTCCGGGTGGACCAGAAGTGGGAGCGGATCGACTGATCCCGTCACAAAACCTTGCCGAACCCGCGTGTGAGCCTGCTTGGCCTCGCATGCGGGTTGATATATATCGGCAGTGATACTGCCAATATAGATCAACCAGGCCAAAAAGTTGGGGGAGAGAAACATGACGATCCGGCTTCACATTGCCTCCCTGGCGCTTCTCGCCGCAGCGGCTTTCGCCCTGCCCGCCTCCGCCGATACTGGCGCGCCGCTCGGCAAGTGGCGCACCTTTGACCCGGACACGGGCGCGCCCAAAACGGTAGTCGAAATCACCGAAACGGACGGCGCGCTCACGGGCACCATCGTCGAATTGCTCGATGACGGCGAAACCACCTGCTCGCAATGCGATGGCGACAGGAAGAACCAGCCGCTTGTCGGCATGGTCATCCTGTGGGACGTGAAGCCAAAGGGCGGCGAATGGTCCGGCGGCACGATCCTGCGCCCGGCCAACGGCAAAACGGCGAACGCCAGCCTCGAACTCACCGATGGCGGCTCGAAGCTCGAGGTCACCGGCTCGAAAGGCATCATGAGCCGCAGCCAGACCTGGGAACGCGTCGAGTAGGACGCACGCAAAGCACAGGCTTCCTCAGGGCGGTTCTTTCCTCCGCCGCCCGCACCCCGGCTCCCGTTTGCCCCGCCCTTCACGAGATCGGGCAGGCGGGAGCCGCTTTGTTCCGGTGGCCTGCATGGGGGAGGACAGTCCCGACGGAGAGACTTTCGCCGGGATGACATCTTGTTTGGAGCACGCAGAAGCGAAATCGGGGAGAGCTTTCGCTCTCCCCGTCTCTCAAGCAACAGCAGTGCGCGGATGAAGCAGGCTGACGCCCCGCCGTCGCTTTCCTTAGTAGCCGACGCCGCCGGAGAAGAAGGCCCCGCCTGTCGCCGCGATTTCCTCGCCCTTCTCGCTCTTGCGGATGAACACTTCCGCATAGGCCATGCGTGTCGCCGCCGGAACCTGGCTGTAGCCGTAGTCCCGCTGCTGCGGCACGCAGGCGAGCATGCCATTAGAGCCGTGGCGGAGCGCCTCGCCGGGGCGGCACTCGATCACATAGCCGCCAAGATAATCCGGCTTTGCATTGTCGCCTTTACCTGCCATACGGCCGATCGTGGCGACGAGCATGTCGCCGGCAACGCAATGGAAGAGCTCGACATCGTCTTCCGGGCCGATTTCGGTAGCCGTGCTGCTGACGCGCGCCGCCTCTTCCAGGCCCTTTGCGCTGACGCAGATCGCCTTCACAGGCTTCAAGACGCTTGCCGTGCGCACGATCACATTGAGCGCGCCCACCGGCGCCGCCTGGGGTGCGGAGACATAATAGCTCGAACCGCCACCGCCATAGCCGCCACCGCTGCCATTGCCGATCGCGACCGAACTCGTACGGTCGAGCGCGGACGAGGCGCTGTCCGCCGCCGCGTTCGCATTGGCGATGGCGGTCGCGGTTGCATTCGCATTCGCCGAGGCATTGGCGTTCACATTCACCTCGACATTGATGTTGTTCTCGTTGTGGTTGTTGTTCGTGTTGGTGTTCGTGTTGTTATTGATGTTGGTGTTCTTGTTGTAGTTGTTGTTCTCGTTGAAATTGAAGTTCTCGTTGTAGTTGTAGTTGAAGTTGACGTTCTTGTTGCCGCCCTTGCCGCCGCCATGGCCTTTGCCGCCACCGCCATCATCGCAGCCACAATCATTGCTCGGAGGCGGAGGCGGATTACAGCCGCCGCCGCATGCCGAGGCGGGATCGGCTCCACCGATTGCATAGAAGAACACCGTGGCTCCGAAGGCAGCCGCCACGAGAGCCAGCCTGCCGCTGGCCGTCTTTTTGAAAGTCATCTGCTTCATCCTGACACTCCCGGTCCAAATGGACACGTTGGCCTGCGTCTTTTCCGGACCTTGTCCGGCTCCTGCCCGCCACGATGCAGAAGCCGTGCCGCCGCGGCCGAAACGGCGCACGGGCTGCCGTCCAATGGTTAACGCATCGCCGTGAGACGTCGCCGGTTGCCCGCCAACCCCGCTAGCCGAAGCGCGTTAACGCCTCTGCCATGCCCTCTGCAGGCGGCATGCCGCGCAACCTGTTGAAGCTTCAACCAAATTTCACGAGCCTGCGCTGCCGCCGGCTGTCTCATTAACGGTTGGCACGCTTTCTGCTCTCTCACTCCCGTCCCGGCAGCAGGGCCCCACGACCCGTATCGGATCGAAACGGCAGCCTGATGCGAGACAAATGAGGGACGAAGCGACCCGAAACGGGACGTTTCGCCGGGAATGGGTTAGGATTTTCCGCATGGGCTAAACGGGGGCATTCCCCTGCCAGGCGGATTGGCGCGGCAGGGGATGATGGCTATGAAGCACAAGAACAATCAGGCGCTGTTCGACTACTGGAACGCAATCCGCGCCGGGCGTCCCGCGCCGCGCCGCGCCGAAATCGAGCCCGGCGACATCCGCCGCATCCTTCCTTATGTGTTTATTCTGGAACGGAAGGATCGGGACACCTACCGCTTCCGTCTCGCTGGAACTGGCCTCTGCCGGACCTACGGCATGGAGTTCCGCGGCCACAATCTCCTCTCCATGTGGTCGGATGATTGCGCCGAAAACCTGAAGCAGGCCCTGGACGATGTTGCGACCAACGCCACGATCTCCGTCGTCGAGTACACGGCCGCGACGAATGACGGCCATGAAGCCACATTCGAAATGATCCTTCTCCCGCTCGCCCATGAAGATGGGACGATAACCCGCGTGCTCGGTGCCGCCGTCCCGGTCGACCAGTTCGCCTGGATCGGCGACCGGCTTCTGGCCCGTCAGTGGATCGACCGTCTTCGCCGCCTCGATCCCGAGCGGATGCCGAAAACGGCCCGCCCGGCGGAAACCATTGCGCGCCGCATTATCGCGGAAAAGCCGCCGGTCGCGATCTCGAGCATCGCCAGCCATTCTGGCCGCAAGCCGCCACTCCGCGGCGAGCGCTCCTATCTTCGCCTGGTGAAAACGGCAACATCCGCCGGGAACGAAGAGCGCGGCTGACAGGCGGCGAGGAAACAACAAAAAAGCCGGTGTCTCGCGACACCGGCTTTTGTTTTGCCCGGCCGGGCGATCAGGCTGCGTTGCCGACCCGGTCCTCAGCAATGGTCACGTTCTCGGAAGGCAGCGGCGCCTTTCCGAGAATATCGTCCGAAATCTTCTCGGCGATCATGATGGTCGGGGCGTTGGTATTGCCGCCCACAAGTGTCGGCATGACCGACGCATCGACGACGCGCAGACCCTGCACCCCATGCACGCGGCACTTCGCATCAACCACAGCCATCGGGTCCGTACCCATCTTGGCCGTGCCGACGGGATGATAGATCGTCTCCGCGGTCTCGCGGATCCAGGCATCGATCTCGTCGTCGCTCTGCTTGCCCGCACCCGGCCAGAACTCGGGCCCGCGATAGGCGTCCATCGCGCGCTGCGAGATGATGTTGCGTACGATCTTCACGCCCTCGCGCATCACCACGCGGTCATATTCCGCCGAGAGGTAGTTCGGCTGGATGAGCGCGTAGTCGCTCGGATTCGTCGACTTAAGCGCGATGTACCCCCGGCTTTCCGGACGCAGCTGGCAGACATGCACCGTAAACCCGTGCCGGTCCGACTTCACGCGCGCATGGTCACGCATCATCGCCGCCACGAAGTGAAGCTGGATGTCCGGGATTTCAAGCTCGGATCGCGTCTTCAGGAAAGCGCCGGACTCGAGACCGTTCGACGTCGCAAGGCCCGTCTTGAAGAACGTGTACTGCATGCCTGTCATGAGCTGCTTCAGCGGATTCGACACCGTGCTGTGCAGCGTGATCGGCTGCGTGCACTCGTAGATCACCGTGCAGTCGAGATGGTCCTGCAGGTTCTGGCCGACGCCCGGCAGGTCCGCCACGACATCGATGCCGAACTTCTTGAGGTACTCGCCTTTGCCGATACCCGAAAGCAGCAGCACCTGCGGCGAGTTGACGGCGCCGCCGGAAAGGATGACTTCCTTGCCAGCCCGCGCCACTTTCGTTTCACCCTTCTGTGTATATTCGACGCCGACGGCCTTCTTGCCCTCGAAAAGAATGCGCGAGGTAAGCGCCTCGACCTCGACCGAAAGATTCGGACGGCTCAGGGCCGGGACGAGATAGCCCTTGGCCGCGCTGCAGCGCTGACCGTCCTTGATGGTGAGCTGATAGGGGCCGACACCTTCTTGCTGCGGCCCATTGAAGTCTTCCGTATAGGGATGGCCGGCCTGCTTGCCTGCTTCCACGAAAGACTCGAAGAGCACGTTCGTCTTGCGCGAATTGCTGACGCCAAGCGGCCCCTCACCGCCATGGAAGGCGCTGTTGCCGTTCTCGTTGCCTTCCGAACGGCGGAAATAGGGCAGCACGTCCGAGAAGCCCCAGCCTTCGAGGCCGAGCTGGCGCCACATGTCGTAGTCGCGCGCATGGCCGCGGATGTAGATCATGCCGTTGATCGAGGAGGAGCCGCCAAGCACCTTGCCACGCGGCCAATAGAGCTTGCGGTTATTGAGGAAGGGCTGGCCTTCCGTGTCGTAGCACCAGTTGGCGAGGTCCGTGCCGATCAGCTTTCCGACGCCGGCCGGCATGTGGATCATGAAGTTCGAATCCTTCGACCCCGCTTCCAGCAGCAGAACCTTGTTCGACGGATTTTCCGACAAACGGTTGGCCAATACGCAGCCGGCACTTCCGGCACCGATGATGATGTAGTCGAACTCGCTCATAAGCTTTGTTTCCGGTCTTTGTTTATGACCACCCCTGTCCCCGCATGCGCGGAAAGAACTCTTTCCTGCGCGGCGAGGCGGCGGACGGCGCCCGTTCCTGGCTGACTCAGCCATTTCCTGGCCGATTTTTCCTGATTGGTCGGAATATGGCGCGATTGTCGGGAATTGCCGAAGCTGACGCAAGCGTCAATTTTCTACAGTAAAGGCCGCCGGTTCTCTCCGGAATGGTGTCAAAACGGCCCGCGAGGACTATTCCGGTAAAAATTCATTAACTGTGACGCGCGTATTCTGGCGCCGGAATTCAGCGCCTTCTGGCGCGACTACTGACAGGCCAGGCTCAATGCAACCCGAACACGACGAACGCCGCCGTTATCAGCGCGTCGCCTTTGAGGCGAAAGGCCGCTTCATGGCGCCCGACGGATCGGAACATCCCTGCTCGATTCGCGACATGTCGCTTGGCGGCATCGCGATCTCGTCCGACGCGCCCATGGAAATCGGCGCGCAGATCATCGTCTATTTCGACGAGTTCGGCCGCTTTGAAGGCCCCGTGGTCCGTTGCTTCGACGGCGGCTTTGCGATTGAAACAGTCATCGCCGGTCCGCGACGCGAGCGCCTGCGCCAGCGCCTTGAGGCACTCGCCCGCGGCGAAAAGGTCGAAATCTCCGTACGCCGGGCCTTTGCGCGTTACGCGCCTGGCGAGGCGGGTCTCGAGGAGAGTTCGGTCCTCACCCTTGCTGACGGCCAGTCCATGCCCTGCCGCATCATCGACATGTCGCTCGGCGGCGCTCAGGTCGCGGTCGAAAACCGGCCGCCGATCGGCACCGGTGTCTCCATCGGCCGCATGACGGGCCGCGTGGTCCGCCATACCGAAGAAGGCGTCGGCATCCAGTTCACCGACATTCCCGAGCGTGCGACCGCCCTTTCCCGCCCCTTCGGCTGAAATTTGCGGCCGGGCCCTGTTGCCCGGCTCCCTCATCTCTCTAGACTTCCCCCTGACGCCGCACAGACGGCAGAAGACAAGGGGGGCCGATTTGTCCGGAGAGAGTCTCACCACCACCATCGAAAATGACATCGCCATCCTCACCATGGATGACGGCCGCGCCAATGCGCTTGGCCACGCCATGATCGGCGCGCTGAACGTCGCCCTCGACAAGGCCGAAAGCGAGGCCAGGGCCGTCCTCATCCTGGGGCGCGAAAACCGCTTCTGCGCGGGCTTCGATCTGGAGGTGATGGGCTCCGGCCCGGAAAACGTCCGGAAACTGGTGACCGCGGGCGCCGAATTGCTCATGCGCCTCTACGAATACCCCCTGCCGGTGGTCATGGCCTGCACGGGCCACGCCCTTGCCGCAGGCGGCTTGTTGCTTCTCTCGGCCGATGCACGGATCGGCGCCGAGGGTTCCTTCAAGATCGGCCTGCCCGAAGTCGCGATCGGCATGACCATGCCCGTCTTCGGCATCGAGCTCGCACGCGACCGCCTCGCCCGCAACCGTTTCACGGAGGCGGTCACCCAGGCCCGGATCTACGGCCCAGCGGAGGCCGTCGCCGCCGGCTACCTCGATGCGGCAGTACCCGCAGGCTCGCTGCTGGAGACCGCAAAGGCGCGGGCCGCAGAACTCTCAGCCCTGCAGCAACCGGCCTTCGCGAACACCAAGCGCAAGGAGCGCGGCTTAACGATCCGGCACATCAGGGACACGCTGGAGCGCGATTCCGACGGCTTCGACGGGGCAAAACCGCGCTGAAAGCGACGCCGGAATAATTTTTCCAGAAAAATTTCGCCTCTCCGACTGGACCATTCCGGCTCGATCGGCGCGTGCCCGCTTTCATATGGCGAGACACACAAGAGCCGTTCTAGACGTTGATCCAATTGGGCTTTTCAGCTCGGGAAAGTACCTTCAATTTGATTCAAACGAAATCCGTTCGAATTTTAGACAAAGCCTAGTCGAGTTTGATCCGTATTAAGATCAAACTCGGATCACACGCTTAAATCGGCGCCAATTTGCGTCTGCCACAGTCCCCCCCAGATTACAGATTGACGGGTGGGCTTGATCATGGACTGGCGGAAGAAATTCGTCGTATGGGCGACCTTGGCGGCGGGCCTGGCAGGATGCCAGTCACCCGACTACGTGGGCAGCATCGACGCCTCTTTTTTTGAAAACAACACGTACGTGCATCGGGTTGCAGCCACGATGGAGACAGGACAGCAGGTCGCGGCCCCCTTCGGTTATGTCGGCTTCTGCGTCCGCAATCCGAGCGAGTGCGAAGGCGGCACGGACGCGCCGCAGGTCGCCGTCATCACGCCGGAGAAATGGACCGAGCTCAGCAAGGTCAACGACTACGTCAACAGCGCCATCCCGCAGGTCAGCGACGTGGCACTCTATGACCGGGACGAGTGGTGGGCCTACCCCGACGCCCGCGGCGGCGACTGCGAAGACCTCGCCATGATGAAGCGCAAGCTCCTGATCGAGCGCGGTTGGGCACCTGAGAACCTTCTTATCTCCGTGGTGCGTGAATGGAATGGCGACGGCCATGCCGTCCTTCTGGTGACGACCGACCGCGGCGAATTCGTGCTCGACAACAAGAACTGGGCGATCGTCGCCTGGGCCGACGCCCCCTACCAGTGGATCAAGCGCCAGTCACGCGAACGGCCCTTCATCTGGGTCAATCTCGACCGCAGAACGATGCGCACCGCGCAGATCGAAGTTCCGCCCCTCGGTGAACCGGCGCCGTTCCTCGCCGTGCTCCAGAAGAAGGACAAGCCCGCCCTCCGTCCGGGTATTCCAGACGGTCAGACCGCGAGCCGAAGCGCATCGAAGGAGAAACCCACGGCCGCGATCAACTGACCTATCGACCGGATCCCGCCCCCCCTTGGATCCGGTCCTGTCGAGGCCGGTCCTGCTGCTCCCCCCGCAGCAGGGCCGGTTCTTTTTTTTGCGGGCCTTATTTCCCCTTCCACTGGGGCTTGCGCTTCTCGGCGAAAGCGCGCGGCCCTTCGATCAGGTCCTCGCTCTTGAAGAGCGCGGCAACCGCCGGATACTTGCCTTCGATCGCCTTGCGCAGGTTCGCCTCGTCAAGGCCGGCATAGACGGATTCCTTGGAGGCGCGGATCGACATGGGTGAGCACTCCATAATCAGGCCCGCCCAGCGCTTCGCCGCGGCGAGAAGCTCGCCCGCCGGCACGACTTCGTTCACGAAGCCAAGCTCCTTGCCCTCCTTCGCGGGAACCTGACGTCCGGTAAGGATCATGCCCATGGCCTGCTTGGTGCCGATCTGGCGCGGCAGACGATGAAGACCGCCGGCAAGCGCCGCGAGACCGACCCTCGGTTCCGGCAGCGCGAAGACCGCGTTTTCGGACGCGATGATGAGATCGCAGGCAAGCGCGATCTCGAAACCACCACCCATCGCGACGCCGTTGACGGCAGCGATGACGGGTTTGTTGAGATCGTAGCGCGCGGTCAGCCCCGCAAAGCCCGACGCCGGAACCTCGATCTTGCCGCCTTCAGCCTGAAAGCGCAGGTCGTTGCCGGCGCTGAACGCGCGCTCGCCCTCGCCCGTGATGATCGCAACCCAGAGGTCCGGATCGGCGGCGAAATCGTCGAAAACCTTCTCAAGTTCGAAATTGGCCGGCGGGTGCAGCGCGTTCATGCGCTCCGGCCGGTTGATGGTGACAACAAGAAGGTGCCCGTCGCGTTCGGCCTTGCAGAATTCAGTCATCGGCATTCCCCGTTAATCCGCGTTAACTTTCGCGTGTTTTTTCGATCTGGCCGAGACTTTGCCCGCTCGTCTGGACCTCCGCAAGCGCACTTCCGTTGACCTTGCGGTAACCAAAACCATTTAAAAATGTAATGAACGTTGTACCGAACCCCGCTTCGGCGGCCCCTCATGTCGAACGTAGAACCCATGGCGCAAGCAAACGAAGCATCGGCCCAACCCCAGGCGGACGGCATCCCTTCGCATCGCTGGGTGCTGAAATATGGCGACAAGGTCTATGGCCCCTACAGCTACGAGGCGATGAAGGGATATGTTGCCGAAGGGCGCGTCGCCGAGCACAGCCTGATCGCCCCTGAGGGAACCCCCGCAGGCGCCGGCATGTGGCAGCACGCTGCGGACATTCCTGCTTTCGCCGTTCTTTTCCGCGCGCCGGCCGAAGCCGAAGAGCAGCCCGTCGAACCCGCTGCGGAAGAGCCCCGAACCGAGGAAACCGAATCTTCCGACGAACTCTCGGCGGCGGAAGTTTACGAGACGGAAGAAACCGCCGCCGTCGAGCCTGTCCGCAAACCCGAACCGGACCTCGAAGCAACGGACGCTCGCTCCGTCTATGGCCCGGGCAAGGGTCAGGTCGACCGGCGCCGCCAGCCCGACACCGCCAACTTCATCATCGTTCTCGACATCAAGGCGCGCTTCGCCGGGCCGCTGGAACAGGCGATCATGTCGCTCGGACCGGCCTACAAACTCGCCCCGAATGTCTGGTGCGTAAATGCCGACGCGACGGCGGCCGGTCTTCTCAACGAGCTCAGCCAGCATATCGGCCGCACCGACACCATGTTCATCGCCGATACGACCCGCGATCGCACGGCCTGGAGTTCCATGGGCCCTGAAGTCGACGCGAAAATCCGCCGCGTCTGGCGCCGGACTTACTGACGCAACCGGACCTGCTTGCGCGATTAATTGGCCGCGCAAGGTGGCGATCCGCGCCTTGCGGTGTTAAACTTCTTTCGCTGATGCTTTGAGGGCCTTCAGGCATTTCCTGAAGGCCCTCATTGTTTATCGGCCAATGTTTATCGACTGAAATTTGATCGAGACGCGCGGCCGCCAGCAGGCATTCGCCGCCGCGCAGAAAGGCAAGACAATGGCAGCAGCACAGAACGGCGACCGCGTGAGGGTTCACTACACCGGCAAGCTGAACGACGGCACCGTCTTCGACACGAGCCGCGAAGGAGACCCGATCGAATTCGCCATCGGCAGCCAGATGGTGATTGCCGGATTCGAAAACGCGGTCCTCGGCATGGAACCCGGCGACAGCAAGAGCTTCACGGTGGCCTCCGCGGAAGCTTACGGCGAACACGATCCGCGCCTCGTGCAGGACGTTCCCCGCAGCGAACTTCCGCCGGAACTCGAACCGCAGCCGGGCATGCGTCTGTCCGCGACGGGGCGCGACGGCCGCGAAATCGGGCTCGTCATTACGGAAGTGAACGACAGCGCGGTGCGCCTCGATGCGAACCACCCGCTGGCGGGCGAAGACCTGACATTCGAGATTCAACTCGTCGAAATCGCCGCCTGAGGTCTCACGGCCGTGCGAGCGGCAGGCGGTGTTTCTCCACCGTCTCCGCCGCAATCGGCAACGCGTCGGGTTCGAAGTCCGACACCGTCTCTTCCTCGCCTCCCGGGCGAGGCAACGGAATGGGTGCGCCGGGCACTACCGCTGGCTCGTCTTTCGCTTCCACCGCAGGAACGGAAGACATTTCCCCCGCCTCGCCTTCGACCACGATCTCTGGCTCCCGTTCGGCTTCGATGACATCGGGCTCCGCATCGGGCCCGGCGATCTCGCGCATGATCGCATCCGCCCGCCGCCAACGCAGGATGAGCGGTGAACCCAGCGCACTCACGTCTGCACAGCGCGCCGCGCCCGTCTCCCCGCGATCGCAAAGCACCGTCGCCCGGATGAGTTCGAGCTGGAACTGCGAACGCCTTAGGAACTCCGAAAAGAGCCCGCCCTTCTTCGCTCGCTCGACGGCACGAAGATAGACCTCGCAAGCGATCTGCTGTCGCTCCTGCATATCGGCAAGCCGCCGCGCAGCGATCGACCCCTCCTCGGGCGCCGCTTCGCAGATGCGCCACATGAGTTCCGCAGTCGCGTGATCGTAGAGGAGGATGAGGGCGCGTTGCGGTTCGGGCAGTCCCGCATAGAGCCGCGCCGTGTCGCGAGGCGACCAGCCGCGAAAACCGTCGATGAAATCGAGAATGTCGACAGGTTCATCCGGTGCAACCTTGTAGCGCGGATTTGTCTCCTCGGTGAGGGTCGGGCGTACGCCACGCTTCAGGAAGGAGTATTCGCTAGCGCGTCCGAGATCGGGTTGGCCTTCGGCCGTCGCCGGAATGAAAAGAAGCTGCAGGCCGAGCGGGCGCTCCTCGACATGAAAGAAGGCATCGCGTTGCCCGCCTCTCGCGCTGAGTGCGCCTTGCGCGGTTCCCGACTGGACATCCTCGCGCTCCCCGTTGAGCGTGTAGACAGCCCCGCCCTGCAAACTCAGGCTGCCGACCACCCGCCGCTCGATCTGCGATAGCGTAAGCGACATGCCGGCAGCGTCGCCGATACCGTCATACCCGCCACTGAAGGTCGCCGCGAGAAGCGACTGCGGAAAGACGATGGCGGCCATGCCAAGCAAAAGCAGCGCGGACAGCGCCCGCACTGCTTCCATCATGTCGAATGCCGCGTATCGCGCAGCCAGCCCCCGCATCATCCGTCCTGCTTTCTCCGACCCCGGAGACGCGGCGGATTACCTGCCCTTGAAGTCGGGCTGCCGCTTCTCCACGTAGGCCATCATGCCCTCTTTTATGTCTTCCGTCCGCATCAGCGGCAGAAGCTGCAGATAGACATGATGCACATGCTCGGGGAAAGGCTCGTTAAGCCCCATGCGCATCATGCGTTTCGCCGCGCGAACGGCAAGCGGCGCGTTGGCCGCGATCTCGGCCGCGAGCGCACGGGCGCGCGGCATCAGTTCCTCATCGGCGACAACTTCGGATGCGAGCCCCCAGGCGACGCTTTCGTCGGCGGAAAGCGTGCGGCCGGTAAAAATCAGTTCCGCCGCTTTCGACCAGCCGATAAGCCTCGGCAGATACCACGTGCCGCCCGATTCGGGCAGCAGGCCGCGCTTGCAGAATGCGGCCGCGAGTTTGGCCGACTTGCCCATGATGCGGATGTCGCAGCCGAGTGCCGTGTCCATGCCATAGCCGGCAGCGCCGCCATTCACGGCACAGATAATCGGCGTCTCCATTTCCTGAAGCACCGTCGGCGGCGTGTTCTTGAGGTCGATGCTGGTCGACGTAACGCCGCCGCTCGAGCCGATCGAGAGCCCGGCTCCCTGCGTCTGGGCCCGAAGATCGAGGCCCGCGCAGAAAGCGCGGCCCGCACCTGTAAGGATCACGCAGCGCACTTCCGGGTCAGCATCCGCTTCCTGCAGGCGCTTCGTGAGCTGGTTCAGCATCGGACCGGAAATCGTATTCATACGATCGGGCGCATTGAGCGTGATCGTCGCGATACGGTCGGCAACATCGTAGAGAACTTCCTGTGCATCCTGCTGCACGGCCTTGGCCTGGCTCATGTCATCCTCCCTGGCGGAATGGCGTTTCGTGTTATGCGCGGTTGGCCGGGACTTTATTCTATAAAATCAGCCGCAAGTAGCCTCCCCGCCCTCCCCGAACCAGGGATGGCGGACAAAGTCCCCCTCCGCGATCCCGAGACGTCGCGTCAGCCCGCCCTTCACTTCGAGAACACCGTTCACGGGCACGCCCGAGTCGTGGACATCCAGCGTCTCCGGCACCGTCATCTCGGCGATCCGGGCAATACGCCCGTCCGCCTCTATGAAAATCATGTCGAGGGGGATGTAGGTATTCATCATCCAGAAATGCGCCGGCGCGCAGGCCGCATAGAAGAAGAGCATGCCGCCGTCCTCGGCGAGCTCCTCCCGGTACATGAGACCCCTTCGCTGCTCGTCCGGCGTCAGCGCCAGCTCGACGGTAAAGCGGTGCACGGCCCCTTCTTGCGTCTCGACGGAGAGTTCACGCTCATCCGCCTGCGCACAGGCCCCAAAGAGAAAAAGCAGCGCAAGCGAAGCGGACGCAAACAGCCTCCGCATCAGTCGACCCGCTTCATCTCGCGCGCATAACGCTGCCAGTTGTGGACATAGTGATCGGCGGAAAGCCGCAGCGCCTCGGCGGTCTCCTTGTCGAGCGTGCGAATGACCTTTCCGGGCGAGCCGAGCACCATAGAGTAGTCCGGTATCTCCTTGTTCTCGGAGATCAGCGTATTTGCGCCGATGAGGCAGCCTTTTCCGATCTTCGTATTGTTGAGGATGATGCTGCCGATGCCGACAAGGCTCCCCTCGCCGATCGTGCAGCCATGCAGCATCACCATATGGCCGATGGTCACGTTCGCGCCGATGGTGAGCGGCGATCCGGGGTCGGTATGCAACACCGATCCGTCCTGCACATTGGAATTCTCGCCGATGGTGATGAGTTCGTTGTCGCCGCGCAGCACGGCGCCGAACCAGACGCTCGCGTTCTTCTCGAGCTTCACATTGCCCATGACTTCCGCATTGGGTGCGATCCAGTATTCGCCTTCCGCGGGCAGGATCGGCTTCTTGTCGCCAAGGGCATAAACGGGCATCTCGAATTCCTCCTCGAACGGGTCGCTTTTGCCGGACTATGGCACGGGTCGCGCGGCGATACGAGACTTGCGGAGGAGCCCGGAAACAGGCTGTCATCGCTCCGTCAAACCCGCTGCATAGGCTGGCGGCGGCAACAAGAGGAGCGGCGGCAAATGACGGGGCGGAAATCCTTCGGCGAGGAACTGGAAGCGGCCGACGACGCACCGGTCGCCCGCGAGACGTCGCCCTCCCTCGCCACCCTCTGGCAGCGGCGCCTCGCGCGCCG
>JAGUWA010000397.1 GCA_020062605.1 Parvibaculum sp.
AGAGGAGTGATGGATGCCGAAGAGCCCTGAAAGCACGCTCGACCGCTTTGCGCGCGAAAAGCTCGATGCGCTGGAGGCGCAGGCGCTGCGCCGCCGTCTCATCGAGACGGATCGCCGCGAGGGTGCCATCGCCTTCCGCGACGGCCGCCGCCTCGTCTCCTTCTGCTGCAACGACTATCTCAACCTCTCGCAGAACGAGACGGTGAAGCGCGCCGCCATCGAGGCGACGGAAACATACGGCGTCGGCTCAGGCGCCTCGCGCCTCGTCTCCGGCAATCATCCGCTCTTCCGCGCGCTGGAGCTTCGCCTCGCCGAATGGAAAGAGGCCGAAGACTGCGTCGTCTTCGGCTCCGGCTACATGGCGAATATGGGCATTATCCCCGCTCTTGTCCGGGAGGGCGATCTGATCCTCGCCGACGAACTCGCCCATGCCTGCCTGCTCTCGGGCTCGAAACTCTCCGGCGCGCGCGTCGAGATCTTCCGCCACAACGACATGACCCACCTCGAAGCGCTGCTCGCCGCGCATCGCGAGGCCGCGCAGCACTGCCTCATCCTCACCGACGGCATCTTCAGCATGGATGGCGATGCCGCGCCCGTCGAGGCGATGGCGGAAATCGCCGCGCGCCACGATGCCTGGCTGATGACGGATGACGCGCATGGGCTCGGCGTCGTCGGCCGTGAAGGCCGCGGTTCGAGTTTTCTGGGGAACAAGAAAGCCGCCGTGCCGCTCCAGATGGGCACGCTTTCGAAAGCCATCGGCGCCTATGGCGGATATCTCTGCGCGAGCCACGTCGTCTGCGACCTGATCCGCACCCGCGCCCGCACGCTCATCTATTCGACGGGCCTGCCGCCTGGCCCCGCCGCCGCCGCTATTGCCGCGCTCGATTTCATCCGCGCGAACCCGGACTATTGCAGGCGTCCGGTCGAGAAGGCGCGTGCCTTCACCCGCGCGCTCGGCCTCCCCGATCCCGAAAGCCCCATCGTGCCGCTGATCCTCGGCGACGCGGAGGTAACGCTCGCCGCCTCCGCGCTGCTCGAGGCCGAAGGCTATCTCGTCACCGGCATCCGCCCGCCGACCGTGCCCCAGGGCACCGCGCGCCTGCGCTTCACCTTCACGGCGGAGCACGACGACGCCGATATCGCGCGCCTCGCATCCCTCGTCCGTGAACGGATTATCCCGCGCAAGGCCGCCGAATAATATAGTTGCGCCCTCACACCTCCCCGCGAGGGGGAGGGGCTTAAGCGAACGAATAAACATGTCCCCCATCTTCGTCACCTCTTCCGGCACCGAAATCGGCAAGACCTATGTCTCCGCCATGCTGACGCGCGAGTTGAAGGCGCGCGCGATCAAACCGCTGGTGAGCGGCCTCGATGAGGAGACGTTTGCGGAAAGCGATCCCGCGCAATTGCTCGCCGCCATGGGCGAGCCCGTGACCTGGGAAAATGCCGGCCTCGTCTCGCGCTGGCGCTTCAAGGCCGCGCTCTCGCCCGACATGGCGGCAAAGCGCGAGGGCCGCGCCATCGATTTCGACGAGCTCGTCGCCGAATGCGTGGCGGCGGCGCGCGCCCACGATCCTCTCGTCATCGAAGGCGTTGGCGGCCTCATGGTCCCGCTCGATGAGCGCCACACGGTTCTCGACTGGATGAAGGCGCTGAACGAAAAGACCGGCCTCGCGCCGCTCCTCGTCGTCGGCGCCTATCTCGGCACCATCAGCCATACGCTGACGACGCTCGCCGTGATGCGCGCCGAAAAAATCGCGCCGCGCGCCATCGTGGTGAGCGAGCGCGAGCCCGGTCCCGTCCCGGTCGGCGAAACGGCGGAGACGATCGCGCGCTTTGCGGGCGGCACCCCCGTCCGCATCGCACCGCGCGGCGGCGCCGTTTCCCTCGCCGATCTCTTCTGAGCCTCAGGCGCCGGGCAGCTTGTCGCGGATTTCCTTCAGCCTGTCGTTCATCGACAGGAACACGAGATACATCTCGCAGATCACCCGCCACAGCAGAATGCCGAGCGCCCCCACGGCCAGCACGACCAGCAACTGCAACACGCCAAGCGCGCCGTTATAGCTCATCGCGCTGATCGAGCCCGACATCGATGCCAGCACGAACATCGCGATGATGACGAGGCCGAGCCAGTAGAGAAACTTGAGAATGTTTCCGGAGAGAAATTTCTCGAAGCTCAGGAAATCCTTGAATGTCATCTTGTCCTCTCACATGGGATAGCCGCGCGCGCACGCAGTCCGCGTGAACGGTTCAAACGCGCATGGATGAAAGTATCGCGCCTATTTCGGGCCGAGCAGGAACCAGAGAATGAGGCCGATCACCGGCAGGAAGAGGACGATGACGATCCAGATCGCCTTCCACAGGGGTTCTGCGCCGCTCTGCACGATGCGGATGATCGCATAGATATCCAGTATCAGGATGATGATGCCGAGAATGCCGCCGTAACCGTCGCCGATCATCTGAGTCCTCCAGACCATAAGCTCCCCCGGCACCGACCCTAGCGCGATTTGCGGTGTGAAGTAAGTTCCGGATGCGGCATATTGCGTGGAATTGTGTGATCGAACGTCAAACGAAGCTGGGAGTCTCGATTCCCTCGAATTCCAGCAGCCACTTCTTCGTCGGCAGGCCGCCGCCGAAGCCGGTCAGCGATCCGTCCGCGCCGATGACGCGGTGGCAGGGCACGATGATCGGAAGAGGGTTCTTCCCGTTCGCGAGCCCCACGGCGCGCATGCCTTTCGGATTGCCGATCGCGCGCGCGATATCGGCATAGCTCCGCGTTTCGCCGAAGGGAATGCGCGCAAGCGCCGCCCACACGCTCTTCTGGAACGCCGTTCCTTCCGCCGCCAGCGTCAGCCCGGCGAAATCCGTCAGCTTCCCCTCGAAATAGCGGCTGAGCGCGTTGGCCGCCTTGTCGAGATGCGCGCGCGCCTTCGCACTACCTTCCCGCTTCGGAAAGGCGATGTCCTTCTGGTTCGCAAACAGCACGGCCGCCAGCCCCGCTTCGGTCGCGGCAAGGCGCAACCGTCCGATGGGCGTGTCGAGCGTTGCGGTGGCAAGCGCCGGATCGTCGGGAAGTTTCATGGTCCTCTCCTTGCGTGAAAGTCAGATCGTCCAGAGCGCGAGCGCCGCATAGCCGCGCCAGGGGCGCCAGGCATGCGACATCGTCTCGAGTTCGGCTGTCGAAACGGGCGTGCCCCCGCCCTCCGCCTTGTGAAGCCCCGCCGCCTTGCGCAGGCCGAGATCGGACGCCGGAAAGGCGTCCGGTTCGAGCGGGGATATGGGAACCGTCATGTTCATGCGCAGCAGTCTAGAACGCCCCTCTTCCGCGCGCTCGCCAAAATCGGACATGTCCATCCATGACGCCGCCGTCACGATTTAATCCGTCCGATGTCTCGTTCCGCATGTCCATCTGGACCACCCTCCCCCTGTGGGAGGGTCTGAAAATCCGTCAGGATTTTCAGGGGAGGGGTTCTCCGCCGTCGGCAAACGGCTCGCCTTCCGTTTTCCCGCTCACCCCTCCCCGAAATTCGCTTCGCAAATTTCGACCCTCCCACAGGGGGAGGGTGGGCCTTAAACTGAATCCATGGGAGATCGGCGGGTCCGAAATCTGCGTCACAACATGACCGATGCCGAGCGGCGTCTATGGAGCCGCTTGCGCAACGAGGCACTTGGCTATGATTTCAGGCGTCAGCACAGGCTCGGCAACTATGTTGTCGACTTTGTTTGCCTTGAACGCAGGCTGGTCGTGGAAGTGGATGGCGGGCAGCACAATCTGGAGCCGCATATCGATCACGACAGACGTAGAACCGAATGGCTGACCTCGGACGGCTTCGAGGTTCTGCGCTTCTGGAACAATGAAGTTTTAAGTGCCACGGATGATGTCGTGGAGACGATCTGGCACAAGTTGAGAGAACCCCGCGAGGGGCTTCCGCCTGCAGGGCGCTGACCTCTCCATCTGGATCACCCCCTCCATCTGGACCACCCTCCCCCTTGTTTGTACCGGGTAGATAGCTAACAGGCGTTCGGGGACATGGTTGACACTTCCGGCATGGAAACGGGCTTTGGAGGCTGGTCATGCCGTGGCAGGAGATGTCGATCGTGGATCGGAGACGCGAGTTTGCGATGCTGGCCTCGTTGCCGGGGTCGAACATGGCGGAGCTGTGCCGCCGCTTCGGGATAAGCCGCCCGACGGGGTACAAATGGCTGCGGCGGTCGGGCGAAGGAGAGAGCTTCGAGGATCGCTCCCGCCGCCCTCGGTCGAGCCCGGGCCGAACGGCGGCGGCGACGGAGACGGCGGTGCTGGCGCTACGCGCTTCTCACCGTCATGGGCGTCTGGCCCTGGGCCGGCATCCATTTCGTGCTCGGCGCGAAAACGCTGGAGGAAGACCTCGCCCGCGCCAAGGCCTACAGCCTGAAATAGACATCTGGACCACCCTCCCTGAGCTATGCAAAGGGCTTGTTCGAGCGCTTGCCATCTGGACCACCCTCCCCCTGCGGGAGGGTCTGAAAATCCGTCAGGATTTTCAGGGGAGGGGTGCTCCGTTATCGGCAAACGGCTCGCCTTCCGTTTTCCCGCTCACCCCTCCCCGAAATTCGCTTCGCAAATTTAGACCCTCCCACAGGGGGAGGGTGGCGCTCAAACAAGCGCACTGTTCTTCTCCGTGCCTCCGTGCCTCCGTGTGATCCTCCTTCTCTCCTTCTCTGCGCCTCTGCGTGATCTCCCGCCGCGACACCGTCTCCCCTCGAACACCCGCCTCCTTTGTGAAAACATGGAACCCAAAGGAGCCTCGCCATGTCCCTCCCGCAAACCATGCGCGCCATGCTGCTCGATGCGCCGGGAAAGCCGCTTCGCCTCGCGCGGATACCCGTGCCGCAGGCCGGTCCCGGCGAGGTTTTGGTGAAGGTCGAGGCCTGCGGCGTCTGCCGCACCGATCTTCATGTCGTCGACGGCGAACTGCCCGATCCGAAGCTCCCCCTCGTGCCCGGCCATGAGATCGTCGGCCGCGTCGCCGCGCTGGGCGAAGGCGTC
>JAGUWA010000043.1 GCA_020062605.1 Parvibaculum sp.
ATGGTCACCGAGCGCTTGACTTCGTTTGTTCCTCCGTCGCCGTCCATCTGGTTCTCCGGCATTACTCCGGCGCGATCATCTTCTCGGGCCGGACGACCGCATCGAATTCCTCATCCGTCACATAGCCGCCACCGACCGCTTCCTCGCGCAGCGTCGTACCGTTCTTGTGCGCGGTCTTGGCGATCTTTGCGGCATTGTCGTAGCCGATCTTCGGCGCAAGCGCGGTCACGAGCATCAGCGAGCGTTCGAGCGCCGCCTTGATGTTGTCTTCGCGCGGTTCGATGCCGACAACGCAATTGTCGGTGAAGCTTACCGCCGCATCGGCCATAAGTCGGACCGACTGCAGGAAGTTATAGGCCATGACGGGGTTGTAGACATTCAACTCGAAGTGGCCCTGCGAGCCGGCGAAAGTGAGCGCGGCGTGATTGCCGAAAATCTGCACGCAGACCTGCGTCAGCGCTTCGCACTGGGTCGGGTTCACCTTGCCCGGCATGATGGACGAGCCGGGCTCGTTTTCCGGCAAGGACAGTTCGCCGAGGCCCGAGCGCGGACCGGAACCGAGCAGGCGGATGTCGTTTGCGATCTTGAAGAGCGATGCGGCGACCGTATTGATCGCGCCATGGCTGAAGACCATCGCGTCATGGGCGGCGAGCGCTTCGAACTTGTTGGGCGCGGTCTTGAAGGGAAGCTGGGTGATGGCGGCGATCTTCTCCGCGACCTTCTCGGCGAAACCGATCGGCGCGTTGAGGCCCGTGCCCACGGCGGTACCGCCCTGCGCAAGTTCCATCAGCTTCGGCAGCGTCTGTTCGATGCGGGCGATGCCGTTTTCGACCTGAGCCGTGTAGCCGGAGAATTCCTGGCCAAGCGTCAGCGGCGTTGCATCCTGCGTATGCGTGCGGCCGATCTTGATGATGTGATTCCAGGCCTGCGCCTTGTCGTTCAGCGCATTGCGAAGCTTCTGCAGAGCCGGGATCAGGCGGTGACTGATTTCCTCCGCGCAGGCGACATGCATGGCCGTCGGGTAGGTGTCGTTCGACGACTGGCTCATGTTGACGTGATCGTTCGGGTGAACGGGCTTCTTGGAGCCCATTTCGCCGCCGAGGATTTCGATGGCGCGGTTCGAGATCACCTCGTTCGCGTTCATGTTGGACTGGGTGCCGGAGCCGGTCTGCCAGACGACGAGAGGGAAGTGTTCGTCAAGCTTGCCCTCGATCACCTCCTGCGCGGCTTGCACCACCGCCTTGCCGATTGCCGGGTCGAGGCGGCCAAGCTCCATGTTCGCTTCCGCCGCGGCGCGCTTCACGATGCCCAGCGCGCGGACGACGGGGAGGGGCTGCCTCTCCCAACCGATCCTGAAGTTACCGCGCGAGCGCTCGGCCTGCGCACCCCAATATCTGTCGGCAGGGACGTCGATGGGGCCGAATGTGTCGGTTTCGGTGCGGGTCTTGGTCATGGTCAGGCGCTCCAGCAAGGCATGCCGCCGCAGGTCCGGCGGGGAAATTCGATGGGCGCCGGTTTAGCATGCAGGGCCGTCGGACGCCAAGGCGCGGGGCGCCAGAGCCTACTTCTTGCGGAAGGCGTCGAGGCTCACGACCTCGCCGGAAGCATCGGTAGCCGGTTCTTCCGGTTTCGAGGCCTCGGTCGCCGGTTCTTCCGCGGCAGCGCCGCCGACGCCTTCGACCTGGAACTGGAGGCCGAACTGCACGCTTGGATCGAAGAAGCCTTGCACCGCGGAAAAAGGAACGACGAGGTGCTCCGGGACCTTGTTGAAGGTGAGGTCGACCGAGAAGCGATCTTCGTTCACTTCGAGGTTCCAGAACTGGTGCTGAAGGACGATTGTCATTTCTTCGGGATATTGCTTGCGCAGCTTTTCGGAAATTTCGACGCCCGGTGCGTTTGAGCGGAACGAGATGTAGAAATGATGCTCGCCGGGCAGGCCCTGGTCGCGAGCGATCCTCAGCGCGCGGCGTACGACGCCTCGCAGCGCATCCTGCGCCAGCATGTCGTATCGCATCAGGTCTTCGGTCAATTCACGCTCCGTTGAAGCCGAGTCGTTTCGTTCAAAACGATTCAATCAGCGTTTGGCTGCCAAATCCAGATGAAGGCGACGCCCGGCAGCGCTTGCACATCGGAATCTTGTCCATGTGGCGCGGACGCCGCAGCGGAACCGGCATGTGAATAGGAAAGGAAAGTGGGGGCTTCTGTTGCCAGGTGCCCCCGAACCCCGCCTTACCCGGCTAAGGGCAAGGACTTCAATCGAGGTTGTCGCACCGCCTACGCAGCGAGACGTGCCTCAGCATAGTTGTCGTTGGCAACTATAAAACGGCCCGATGACGGCGGAACCATGCCGGGCAAAAAGACTGTCTTTACACCCTCGTCGATCCTGTTTCGCCCCCAGGGACCCTGCCGCGACAGGGGAATCTGGTGGAGGCGCCGGGTACCGCCCCCGGGTCCGAATGGCTTATTTCACAGTCCGTTTATCACCATAGCCGAACGGGAAAACCCGCCGGCAGGTCTAATATAGGGCGGAAAATCCTTATTTGAAGTCTATTCGTTAGCGTCTTTCAGCCCTGCGGCAAGTTCTCGCGGAAGAACCGGATCGCATTCCCGCCCATGACCTTGCCTATTTCCTCGTCCGTGAAGCCTGCCTCCCGCATTCCGGCCGTGAGTACGGCAAGCTCGGAGGTATCGAAGGCCACGGGCACGGCGCCGTCGTAGTCCGAGCCGAGCGCGACGTGATCGACACCCAGAAAGTCCACCGCGTAGCGGATCGACTTCACCACAGAGGCGGGGGACGTGCCGCAGGCCGCACCCTCCCAATAGCCGATACCGACAAGGCCGCCTGCCTCCGCAATCCGCTTCATCAGCGCGTCTTCGAGGTTGCGGGGGCTGTCGCAGGCGCCGTGGATGCCGGTATGCGAGACGACGACCGGGCGCGTCGCCATGTCGAGCGTGTCGCGTACGACGGCGGGCGAAGCATGGGCAAGGTCAATGACGATGCCGAGGCGTTCCATTTCGCGCACGGCATTGCGGCCGAAATCCGTCAGCCCGGCGCCCGAGAGCCCGTGCAGCGAACCGCCGAGCTCGTTATCGAAGAAATGGGTGATGCCCATCATGCGGTATCCGGCCTCGTAAAGGCGCTCGATATTCTCAAGCCTGCCTTCGAGCGGGTGGGCGCCTTCGGTGGCGAGAAGGCCGCCCACGGGCCGGGAGCCGCCATTTCGACGCTTGATCAGCCGGTCGAGGTCGGCGGCGCTGCGAACGATCATCAGGTCTTCCGGCGCGCGCCTTTCGGCATCGTGCAGCTTTTCGGACTGGTAGAGCGCCCGTTCGAGCAGGCTGTCCCAGGTGCGCGCGGGCCAGCGCTGCACCATGGCGAGGAGCGTGATGACATCGCTGTCGCCGCTCGTGCCGACATAGCCCTGATCGCGAGGCACTTTCGTCACGGCGGAGAAGACCTGCAGCGTCACATTGCCTTCCGCGAGGCGGGGCACGTCCACATGACCACGATTGCTACGCTCCAGCGGGTCGCGCGCCCAGAGCAGCGTGTCGGCGTGGAGGTCCACGATCGCCAGGCTTTCATGAAGCGTTCGCGCGGCCTCGGGAATCTCGTGAGGCCGGTGATCCGCCACCCGATTGATACGGCTTTCCAGGATGCCGGGCAGGAAGGCAAGGCCCGCCGCGAGGATCAGCAGAATGGCGATGGCGCCACCGGCGAGAATGCGCTTCATGGCTTGGTTCTCCCTTCCATTTTGAGGCGCATTCTGGCCAGACAAGGTTCCGTTGGCCAGCCCGGCGGAAACGAACGCGATTTGCCTTACATATATTGTGGACAAACCGGCGGTTCACTCGGGCCGAGGTGGCAGGGCGGGGGTCCTTCGGGCTAGACTAGGTGGCCGAATCTCAAGGACCGCCGATGCAGCAATATCTCGACCTCATGCGCCTCGCGCGCGACACGGGCGTGACCAAGACCGACCGTACGGGCACGGGCACGCGCAGCATATTCGGCCACCAGATGCGCTTCGATCTCGCGAAGGGCTTTCCCCTCGTCACGACGAAGAAGCTGCACCTGAAGTCCATCGTTCACGAGTTGCTCTGGTTCCTCTCCGGCGACACCAATATCCGCTACCTGAAGGCGAACGGCGTCAGCATCTGGGACGACTGGGCGGACGAGAACGGCGAGCTCGGGCCGGTTTATGGACATCAATGGCGTTCCTGGCCGACGCCCGACGGCGGCAAGATCGACCAGATCAGGAACTTGCTCGACCAGATCAAGTCGAACCCGGATTCGCGCCGTCTCATCGTCTCGGCATGGAATGTCGCGGATGTCGACAAGATGGCGCTGCCGCCCTGCCACTGCCTGTTCCAGTTCTACGTGGCCGACGGCGAGCTCTCCTGCCAGCTCTACCAGCGTTCGGCGGACATCTTTCTCGGCGTGCCGTTCAACATCGCCTCCTATGCGCTGCTCACCATGATGGTTGCGCAGGTGACCGGGCTCGAAGCCGGAGAGTTCATCCACACATTCGGCGACGCGCATCTCTATCTCAATCATCTGGAGCAGGCGGACAAGCAACTGGCGCGCGAGCCGAAGCCGCTGCCCGTCATGCGTATCAATCCGGATGTGAAGAGCCTGTTCGATTTCACCTTCGACGACTTCAAACTCGAAGGCTACGAGGCGCACCCGCATATCTCGGCGCCTGTCGCCGTCTGATGCCGTCCCGCCAGCGCATTCTCGCGGGCCTTCTCATTGTTGCTGTCCTGCTGCTCGCGGTCTTTGCCATGTGGATCATCCTGCTGCGCCTGCACCCGCTCGACCCGGAAGGCTTGCGAGCGCCCGCGATCACGTCCAGCGGCACCGTGAGGGAGCGCGCCGCATGAAAACGCATGTCTCGTTTGTCGTTGCCATAGCGGATAACGGCGTCATCGGCCGCGATAATGGCTTGCCGTGGCGGCTTTCGGGCGACATGGCCTTCTTCAAGCGCGTGACCATGGGCAAGCCCGTCATCATGGGCCGCAAGACCTGGGAATCGCTGCCGAAGAAACCTCTGCCCGGACGGCCGAATATCGTGGTGACGCGCGATACCGCCTATGGCGCGGAAGGCGCCGAAGTGGTGACGTCGGCCGAAGATGCGCTGAAGCGCGGCATTGCGCTCGCCGCGGAGCTTGGCACGGACGAGGTCATGGTGATCGGTGGTGCGCAGCTTTACGCTGAGACGTTCGATCATGCGACGCGGCTCTACATCACCGAAGTTCATGCCGCACCGGATGGCGATGTGAGTTTCCCCGCTTTCGATGCGTCGCAATGGCGCGAGGTTTCGCGCGAACGTCATGAAGCGGGCGAGAAGGACAGCGCCGCCTATTCCTTCGTGCTCTACGAGAAGCGCGATTGAGTTTCACAGGCTCCCGTCCCACAATGCGCGCCTCGGCTTTACATGTGGCAACGGAGACGGCTTATGGACGTGCGTGCGGCGGTGGCATTCGAGGCGGGCAAGCCGCTTGAAATCGAAACGGTTCAGCTTGAAGGGCCGAAAGCCGGCGAAGTCCTGATCGAGGTCAAGGCAACCGGCATCTGCCACACCGATGCCTTCACGCTGTCGGGCGAAGACCCGGAAGGCGCCTTCCCGGCGATCCTCGGTCATGAAGGGGCGGGCGTCGTCGTTGAAGTGGGGCCGGGCGTGAAGTCGCTTTCCGTCGACGACCATGTGATCCCGCTCTACACGCCCGAATGCCGCGAGTGCAAGAGTTGCACGAGCCACAAGACCAATCTCTGCACGTCGATCCGTGCCACGCAGGGCAAGGGCGTGATGCCGGACGGCACGAGCCGCTTCTCCTGGAAGGGCAAGCCGGTGCTGCACTACATGGGTTGTTCCACCTTCGCGAATTACACGGTGCTGCCCGAGATTGCGCTTGCGAAGGTCCGCAAGGACGCGCCCTTCGACAAGATCTGCTACATCGGCTGCGGCGTGACCACGGGCATCGGCGCCGTCATCTTCACGGCCGGTGTCGAAGTCGGCGCCAATGTCGTCGTCTTCGGCCTCGGCGGTATCGGTCTCAATGTCATTCAGGGCGCGCGCATGGCCGGCGCCAACATGATTGTCGGCGTCGACATCAATCCCGAGCGCGAGGCGCTTGCCCGCCAGTTCGGCATGACGCATTTCGTGAACCCGAAAGAGATCAAGGGCGATGTCGTCGGTCATCTCGTCGAGCTCACGGGCGGCGGCGCCGATTACAGTTTCGAATGCATCGGCAATGTGAACACGATGCGTCAGGCACTCGAGTGCTGTCATCGCGGCTGGGGCGAGAGCATCATCATCGGGGTTGCGGGCGCGGGGCAGGAAATTTCCACGCGGCCGTTCCAGCTCGTCACGGGCCGCGTCTGGAAGGGCACGGCCTTCGGCGGCGCACGCGGGCGCACCGATGTGCCGAAGATCGTCGACTGGTACATGGACGGGAAGATCAATATCGACGATCTCATCACCCACACCATGCCGCTCGAAGAGATCAACAAGGGCTTCGATCTCATGCATGAGGGCAAGTCGATCCGTTCGGTGGTCGTCTATTGAAACAGCTGCCTTTGAAAAGAGTTCAGGCGAGGGAACCTTGGCAAGAATGCGGAAAGATTCTCGATTTTTTTCGGAGCACTGACTCGCCTGGAGAGACGGCTTTGTGGCGCGCAAATTGGATAGCGCTGATCGTCTTGTTGCGAACCATCGGTCATGTGCTCGACAAAGTAGATAGAAAGAATGACGCTGTTTTAGCCTCGATCATTGATGACCATTGGAGATACTTGAACACCAAGAAGCGCTCGTTCCCAATTTTTTGGGAGTTCATCGAGAAGGAACGAAATAACATCCTTAAGACATTTGAAGTCGGTATAAAGATTGTTCCTCACACAATTTATACACACTTGGACCGTGGACTTTCTTATCAACAGATCGTGGAACGGCATGGAGAGTTCTGGGATTTGATATTTGGTGATGAGGAAGAAAGTGGACTGGAGGTGGCGGACAAAGCCTACGAATGGTGGGATGAGAACTTGAGAGTAATCGAGATGGCTTGGCTTCGGAAAATTCCAGACCCCTTTACCAGCGACAGAATTTGGGAACTCTTGAACGAGAGTTATGAACTTGAAAGAACAATGAGAGAGTAATGTCCGTCGAAATCCTCTCCGCGCATCGCTGCTTCGGCGGCACGCTCAGCATCTGCCGTCATTCGTCGGCGGCGACGGGCACGCCGATGCGCTTTTCGATCTTCGTTCCCGAAGGGAAGGGGCGCTTTCCGGCGCTCACCTTTCTCGCGGGGCTCACCTGCACGGAAGAGAACTTCACAACGAAGGCGGGAGCCTATGGGCGCGCCGCCGAACTCGGTCTTGCCATCGTCGCGCCCGATACGAGCCCGAGGGGCGAAGGCGTCGCAAATGACGAGGCCTACGATCTGGGGCAGGGCGCTGGCTTTTACATCGATGCGACGGAGAAGCCCTGGGCGCCGCATTTCCAGATGGAAACCTATGTGACGCGCGACCTGCCGTCTGCGGTGCGCGACAATTTTCCGGTGGACGCGTCGCGGCAGGGCGTGACGGGGCATTCGATGGGTGGGCACGGTGCGCTGACGCTCGCGCTCAAATACCCGGATCACTACAGGTCCGTTTCCGCCTTCGCGCCCATCGTGTCGCCATCGCGCTGTCCCTGGGGCGAAAAGGCCTTCACCGCTTATCTGGGCGACGACCGCTCCCGCTGGGCGGCGCATGATGCGTCGGCCCTCATGGCGAGCGGCGGGCCGGTCGGGCATTTCGACGACATTCTGATCGATCAGGGGCTGGCGGACCCGTTCCTCGAAAACCAGTTGAAGCCGGAGCTTTTCGAGGATGCCTGCGCCATGCACAGGCAGAAGCTCACGCTGCGCCGTCACGAAGGCTACGACCATTCCTACTACTTTATTCAGACATTCATCGGCGATCATCTGGCGTTTCATGCCGAGCGCCTGAAATGAGCCGGGTTGTCGATGTGGCGGTCGTCGGCGCCGGTGCGGCCGGGCTCGCCACCGCGGCCCGCGCCTGCGAGCTCGGTCTTTCCTGCTATCTCCTCGAAGCGAAGTCCCGCATCGGCGGGCGCACATATACCGACACGGAAACATTCGGCGTCGCCTGGGATCGCGGCGCGCACTGGCTCCACTCGGCGGATGTCAATCCGCTGACGCGCATTGCCGACGAGCTCGGTCATCCTTATCTCGCGCGGCCGCGCCCCTTCGACGGTCATCTGCATCTTGGGTCCGGTTGGGGCGCGAAGGAAGACTGGCGCGCCTATCGCGACGAATTCGAGGAAGCGATCTCCCGCGCCGTCGAAGCGGGCGAGGTGGGGCGGGATGTTGCCGCGCGCGACGTCATGAATAATGGTTCGCGCTGGGCGCGCATGGTGCATCACATCTTTGCGGCCATTTCCGGCCTGCCGCCCTCGGAAATCTCGACCGCCGATCTTGCCGCCTATCGCGATACGGAAGCGAACTGGCCGCTGGAGCGCGGCTATGGTGCGCTCCTTGCCGCGCGCTATGCCGATTTGCCGGTCGAGCTTTCGACGCCGGTTTCGGCGATCGACATGGGCGGCGCGCATATTCTTCTCGAAACGCCGCGCGGCACGGTGCGCGCTCGGAGCGTCGTCTTAACGGTGTCGACCAACGTGCTCGCCTCAGGTGCCATCCGGTTTACGCCCGAACTGCCGGCGCGCCTCTTGTCGGCGCTGGAAGGCGTGCCCACGGGCCATGCCAACAAGGTCGCGTTTCACTTCCGGCGCGATGTCTTCGGCCTGCCCGAAACGAGCTATGTCAACTTCATGGACGAGCGCGATGCGGCGCGGCCCGCCTGTTCCTTTCAGGTTCGCCCGTTCGGCTGCACGCTCGCCATTGCCTATCTCGGCGGCGACCTCGCGGAAGACCTCGACAGGGCGGGCGAAGCGGAGATGACGGGTTTTGCGCGCGCTGCGCTCGGCGACATGTTCGGAACGGACATCTTCAAGGAGCTTTCCGGTGTTGCCGCTACGTCATGGACGAGCGATCCGCACACGCTCGGCGCCTATTCCTGCGCGCGCCCCGGGCGGGCACATGAGCGGGCGGTACTCGCCGAAGCCGTTGGCGACCGGCTTTTCCTGGCGGGCGAGGCGGTGTCGGCCGACTGGTTTTCCACCGTTCAGGGCGCGCATGTGAGCGGCATCGAGGCGGCGGAGAGGGCGGCTGCCTATCTCGACAGCGCCATTGCGGCGGCGCTGCCGAGGCGACAGAATGAGACCAACAAGAACAACGCATAAAACTGGGAGGATCGAATGGCGGAAATGAAACTGATCGCCGACGGGCTGAAGTTTCCCGAGGGACCGATTGCGATGCCGGATGGCAGCATCGTTCTGGTGGAGATCGCGCGCGGCACGCTGACGCGCGTGACGGTGGACGGCAAGGTCGAGGTCATCGCGGAACTTGGCGGCGGTCCGAACGGTGCCGCGATCGGGCCGGATGGCGCCTGCTATGTCTGTAACGATGGCGGCTTCGAATTCCACGAAGTGAATGGCGCGCTGGTGCCGGGCGATGCACCGGCGAACTACTCCGGCGGCCGCATAGAACGCGTCGATCTCAAGACCGGCGAGTTCAAGGTGCTCTACAGCGAGTGCAACGGCATCCCGCTCAACGGGCCTAACGATATCGTCTTCGACCGCCAGGGCGGCTTCTGGTTCACCGATCTCGGCAAGGGGCGCGGGCGCACGCAGGATCGCGGCGGGCTCTATTACGCGAAGATCGACGGTTCGATGATCAAGGAAGTCGTCTTCCCCATCACCTCGCCGAACGGCGTCGGTCTCTCGCCCGACGAAAAGACCGTTTATGTGGCCGACACGATACCGGGCCGCCTCTGGGCCTTCGACGTGACGGCGCCCGGCGAACTCGCGCCCAATCCGGGTCCGCTGCCGGGGCGGTTCGTCGGCTCGGGGCCGCAGCTCTGCTTTTTCGACAGCCTCGCCGTCGATTCGGAAGGCAATATCTGCGTTGCGACCATCTTCAATCCGGGAATCACGGTTTTCTCGCCGGACGGCTCGAAGATCACGCATACGCCGACCGACGATTTCATCACCACCAACATCTGCTTCGGCGGCAAGGACCTGAAGACGGCCTATATCACGCTGTCGTCGAGCGGACGGCTCGTGTCGATGGACTGGCCGGTGGCCGGGTTGCCGCTCAACTTCCTCAACAAGTAGTCCGTTTCGCGGAAGCAGCATGAAGGCACGTTCCGGATGCGGAACGTGCCTTTTTCTGTGTGAGCGGCTGTGCAACCATGCGCGGCCTTTTGGGGTACGCGGCATCGATTGAACAGGGAGGATGCGATGCGTCTATTTGTCAGTGTACTCGTTGCGTTGGTTGCGTTTACCGGGGCGGCTCTTGCCGATCCCTTCGCGAATTTCTACGGCAATACGGTCAAGATCGCCGGTGCGGCGGGTGAGCGTTCTGTCTTCATCGACGAAGGCGGCACCTATTCGCAAAAGCTGCCGGATGGCAGCACGGCTGAGGGCAAGTACGAGGTCAATGGCGATACCGCCTGCTTCCTCGGCGGCGAGCAGCCCTATTGCGTTGCAGCCGAAGCCCGCAATGTGGGCGACACCTGGGAACTGACCGCACCGGACGGTTCCAAGGAAACGGCGACGCTGGTTGCCGGCCGCTAAGCCGGACTTTCTTCGCAGAAAAAGAAGACGGCCGGTCCTTCGGGGCCGACCGTTTCAGTTTGAGGAGGGGGAGGGCCGTTTCTTCAGGCGACACCACGCCGCGCTGTCTTTCCATCGGCCGCCTCATCGACGATCGGCGTAAACGTGCCATAGATCATGCGCGTGCCGTCGAAATGCGTGTTCTCGGGCTCGTATTTCATGCGTTCGTCCGCCATGAGCTTCGGCCAGGCTTCGTCGCGGGCTTTCTTCGATGGCCATTCCACCCATGAGAACACCACGGTCTCTCCGTCCTTCGCCTTCACGGCGCGGCGAAAGTCGGTGACCTTGCCATCGGGTACATCGTCGTCCCAGGCTTCCACGACACGCGTCGCGCCGTGGTCGAGAAAGACGTCTGCGGCCGTTGTTGCCATCTCGCGATAGGCTTCCTTGTTGGCTTTCGGCACCGCCAGAATAAAGCCGTCTACATGAGACATCTTGCATCTCTCCCCGCGGGGTCCGCACATAAGGTTGATATCAAATCATTTTCGCATAGTCAAAACGTAATGAGCGGGGCGTGCGCTTTTCTCGTGAGAGGGGAGGTCAGTCCTCGACGGAGATGGCGGGCGCTTTTCTCGCGCCGCCGCCAAGCGCCCGGTCGAGATGTTCGCCGACGCGCCGTGCGATGTCGAAGAACGGCCTGGCTTCCTCGCTGTCGGGCGCCGTTGCGACGACGGGTTCTCCGCTGTCCGATTTCTCGCGGATGGTCATATGAAGCGGCACCTCGCCGAGGAAGTCGCAGCCGAGCTTCTCCGCCATGCGCCGCGCGCCGCCTTCACCGAAGATATAGGACTTCTCGCCGGAGCCGGGGCTCACGAAATAGGCCATATTCTCGACGATGCCGAACACCGGCACATGCGTCTTCTCGAACATGGCGAAGCCCTTGCGCGCGTCGATCAGGGCGATCTCCTGCGGCGTTGATACGACGACGGCGCCTGTCAGCGGCACACGCTGCGCCATGGTGAGCTGCGCGTCGCCCGTGCCGGGCGGCATGTCGACCACGAGCACATCGAGTTCGCCCCATTCGACATCGCTCATCATCTGGGTGAGGGCGGACTGCACCATCGGCCCGCGCCAGATCATCGGCGTGTCCTCGTTGACGAGATAG
>JAGUWA010000394.1 GCA_020062605.1 Parvibaculum sp.
CCGGCCGCGACGGCGCAAAGGGAAACGGCGCGAGAGATGCTTTTCATTGCTGTTTTCACTTGTCCGTTCCCCCTCAGCTCGTGGCCTTGTCCTGCCGCGTAGCGGGCAGCACCGACTCCGCAATGCTCGCGGGCAGCGGCTTCGTTTTCTCGATCAGCCCCAGCACGGGGAAGAGAACGAGGAAGTGCAGGAAGTAGTAGGCGGTCAGGATGCGCGACAGGTCTGTGATGTCGAAGCCGCCCTCGCCCACATGGATCAGTATCTTGTCCGGCGTCTGGCCGCCGCAATAGCCGAGACCGAGGCAGACCGCGACGAAGATCCAGAAGAACTGCTTGTAGAGCGGGCGGAACCGCGCCGAGCGAACCTTGGACGTATCGAGCCAGGGCAGCACGAAGAGGATCGCGATGGCGCCGAACATGAGCACCACGCCGCCGAGCTTGTCGGGCACCGCGCGCAGGATCGCGTAGAACGGCAGCAGATACCATTCCGGCACGATGTGAGCGGGCGTCGAAAGCGGATTGGCGACGATGTAGTTGTCCGGCTCGCCGAGCCCGTTCGGATTGTAGAAGACGAAATAGGCGAACAGGATCAGGAACAGCGCCATGCCGAACCCGTCCTTGATCGTCGCATAGGGCGTGAAGGGAACGGTGTCCTTCTTCGGGTCCTTGACTTCGATGCCCGCCGGATTGCCCTGCCCCGTCACATGCAGCGCCCAGACGTGAAGAATCACGACGCCGGCAATGAGGAAGGGGAAGAGGTAATGCAGCGAGAAGAAGCGGTTGAGCGTCGGATCGCCGACGGAGAAACCGCCCCAGAGCCAGGTGCGGAGCGACTCGCCGACCAGCGGGATCGCGCCGAAGAGATTGGTGATGACGGTGGCGCCCCAGAAGCTCATCTGGCCCCAGGGAAGCACGTAGCCGAAGAAGGCCGTCGCCATCATCAGGAGATAGATGAGCACGCCGAGAATCCACAGCACTTCGCGCGGCGCCTTGTAGGAGCCGTAATAAAGACCGCGGAACATGTGGATATAGACGGCAATGAAGAACATCGACGCGCCGTTCGCGTGAACGTAGCGGATGAGCCAGCCGTAATTCACGTCGCGCATGATGTGCTCGACGCTCGCGAAGGCGAGTTCGGTGGTCGGCACGTAGTGCATGGCGAGCACGATGCCGGTCACGATCTGCACCGCGAGGCAGAGCGACAGGATGGCGCCGAAGGTCCACCAGTAGTTCAGGTTCCTCGGCGTCGGATAGTCGATAAAGCTGTCGTTGACGAGCCGCAGGACCGGCAGGCGGGCATCGAGCCAGCGCGTGAATCCGTTGGCGGGTGTGTAGGTGCTTTCACCGCTCATTTTCTGGCGCCCCCTCAGCCGATCTTGATCTTGGTGTCGGAAACGAATTCGTAGGGCGGCACTTCCAGGTTCAGCGGCGCCGGACCTTTGCGGATGCGGCCGGACGTGTCGTAGACCGAACCGTGGCAGGGACAGAAGTAGCCGTCATACTCGCCCTTGTAGGACAGCGGCACGCAACCGAGATGGGTGCAGATGCCGATGACGACGAGCCACTGCTTCTCGAGTTCGCCGTTCGGCCCCGCGATCACGCGCGCATCGTCCGGCTGCGGATCGGGCAGCGTCGAGACGTCGACGGCCTCGGCCTCCGAGATCTCTTTTTCCGTGCGGTGACGCACGAAAACCGGCTTGCCGCGCCACTTGAAGGTGGTTTCCTGGCCGACCGGAATGTTGGAAATATCGACTTCGATGGAGGCGAGCGCCAGGACGGAAGCGTCCGGGTTCATCTGGTCGATCAGCGGCCAGATGGCGGCTGCAGCGCCGACCGCGGCGAGCGCCCCCGTTGCCACATAAAGGAAATCGCGCCGTGTCGGCTCGCCCGCGTGGATGTCTGCCACGATTCAGGTCTCCTCGTTGAATAGGCCGAACGCCACGCACCGCTCGGGAAAGCGGCTCCCTGAAGAAGGGTCTCCCCCATTGCGGAAGAGCACGGCGCAGCGTCGTACACACCCGTTGCACGGTTGGAAAGCCCGACGAATCCCCTGCTTTCGCCCCATGCGTTGCGTGGTTTTGTGGCATCCAATCCGCGCATTGTCCAGCCCTGCCGCCCCTGTGGCAGGATGACGCATCGCCGCACCTCGCTGCCGGGGTATTCAGGGGGAACAAACCCATGCGCCTCGCTCTTTATGAACCAGACATTCCACCCAATGTGGGCACGCTGATCCGCCTCGGCGCCTGCCTCGGGGTGGCGCTCGACATCATCGAGCCCTGCGGCTTCCCCTGGGACGACCGCGACCTGAAGCGCGCGGCCATGGATTACGGCGCGCTGGGCGAGGTGACACGGCACTCAAATTGGGAATCGTTCGCAACTAGCCGCCCGGAAAGTGCGCGTATCGTTCTTCTCACCACCAGGGCGGACATCCCGTTCACCGGCTTCCGCTTCCGCCCTTCCGACATTCTCCTGCTCGGCCGCGAAAGTGCGGGCGTGCCTGCCCCTGTGCACGAGGCGGCGGACGCGCGGGTGACGATCCCCATGCGGCCCCCTGCCCGCTCGCTGAACATTGCACTCGCCGCCGCCATGGTGCTGACCGAAGCGCTCCGGCAGACAAATGGCTTTCCGGCGGGTAAGTAGAGACGCAAGCCCAACGCGAAGAAGAGAGAAGATGACCGAGGACAAGACGACCGCCGAAAGGAAGGCCCGCGCCGAAACCTGGTTCCGCGAATTGCGCGACCTGATCTGCGCCGCTTTCGAGAAACTGGAGGACGAGTTGACCGGCACCTTCGCGGACCGCCCGGCCGGCCGCTTCGAGCGCACGCCCTGGAAGCGCGGCGATGGCTCAAAAGATGAGGGCGGCGGCGAGATGTCGGTCATGCATGGCCGCGTCTTCGAGAAGGTCGGCGTTCACATCTCAACCGTGCATGGCGAGTTCTCGGAGGACTTCAGGAAGCAGATGCAGGGCGCCGAGGAAGACCCGCGCTTCTGGGCGTCGGGCATTTCGCTCATCGCGCATATGCAGAACCCGCGCGTGCCCGCCGTGCACATGAACACGCGGCATGTCTACACGACGAAGAGCTGGTTCGGCGGCGGCGGGGACCTGACGCCGGTGCTCGACGTGCAGCGGCGCGACGATCATCCCGATACGGTGGATTTTCACGCAGCCTACAAGGCGGCCTGCGACAGGCACGACCCGGCCTACTATCCGAAGTTCAAGAAGTGGTGCGACGAATATTTCTTCCTGCCCCACCGCAACGAACCGCGCGGCACGGGCGGCATTTTCTACGATCACCACAACTCGGGTGACTGGGAAAAGGACTTCGCCTTCACGCAGGATGTCGGCCGCGCCTTTCTCGAAATCTACCCTATGCTCGTGCGCCGCCACATGAACGAAGCCTGGACGGAAGAAGAGCGCGAGGAACAGCTCGTCCGCCGCGGGCGCTATGTCGAGTTCAACCTGCTCTACGACCGCGGCACGGTGTTCGGCCTCAAGACCGGCGGCAATGTGAACTCGATATTGTCGTCCATGCCGCCGACGGTGAAGTGGCCGTAAACACTCTTCCGTCATTGCGAGCGACTGAAAGGAGCGAAGCAATCCAGGGGTTGCTTGCTCCGTGCCTGCCGCCCCTGGATTGCTTCGTCGCATCTGCGATGCTCCTCGCAATGACGACCGGGGTTTGAACGATATGTCCAAAGGCGAAACCGCCGCGCAGCGCTTCGTGCGGCGGAACAGGATTGCAGGCATGTTCCGCGAAATCGACGTGCCGAAGGACAGGAAGACCTCGGCGCTCGACATGGCGGCGGCGAGCGGCATCGATCCGGCGCGTCTCTTCAAGACGCTGATCGTGGAAACGGCGGAAGGAAAGCTCGCCTGCGCCATCGTGCCCGCGAGCCGCGACCTCGACCGCAAGGCGCTGGCGCGCGAACTCGGGAGCAAGCGCGTCGATCTCGCGCCGAAGGACAAGGCGGTGAAGACGAGCGGCTACGCGATGGGCGCCTGCAGCCCGCTCGGCCAGAAGAAGAAGCTTCCGGCCTTCATCGACGAAAGCGCGAAAGACTTCGAGACGGTGTTCGTGTCGGGCGGGGCCTACGGGCTGGAGCTCGAGATTGCGCCGGCGGAACTGGCGAAGGTGGCGGAGGCGGCATTTGCGGGGATTTCGCAGGGGGCTGGATGAGACAGGCACCGCGCCTGCCATCTGGACTACCCCTTGCTCAAAACGATTCCGATCGCGACAGCCAGTCCGGCCGCGAGCGCAACAAGGCTGTACCTGCGCGGCTCCAGCTGCGCCTGCGGCAACAGATGCGTCGCTCCCACATAGATCAGCGCACCGGCCGAAAGCGCGAGCATGGACCCAAGCAAAGGCGCGTCGATCCTGCTTATGAAGGGATAGGAAAGCAGCATGCCCATCGGGGTCGTGGCGGCCGCCGCAAGAAAGGCGAGCAGAAAAGCCCGGCGCTCCGCAAATCCGCTCCGAACGAGCAGCGCATAGGTAACGATGCCTTCCGGAAATTCGTGCAGCACCATGCCGAATGCGACAAGCGCGCCGGTGAACAGGCTGACGCTGAAACCGATCGAATAGACGACGCCGTCGAGAAACGAATGGAGCGCAATGCCGAGAAGCGGCACGAGCCCGAGTGCATAATTCGCCCTTTCCGGCTTGTCGCAGACATAAACCGTCAGGAACCGGTTCATGAGCAGCATGAGAAGATACCCGGCCAGCAGGAAAAGGGGGGCCTGCGCGCTCATGGCAAACGACTCGGGCACGACATGGATGAAGGATACGGCGAGCAGTACGCCAGCAGCAAAACACGCGAAATAGGTTGTGTTCCCGAGTGCCCAGAGCCTGAACCGGCGAATCGTCAATATGCCGCCCGTCGTCACGGCGGCGGCAAGCAGACTCGCCAGAAGACTTGTCCCGAAGCTTTCGTCCATTTCCGCTCGATGAGTTGAGGGCCGAACGCTCCCGCGGCAGCCCCGGTCGCATAACTGCATAACAGTATCACGAACCCGGGCAGCGATGCCCCCAATGCAAGCGCGAAAGGCCGCCGGTTCATCCAGCGGGATCAACCGACCGCGCCGTCTTTTCTGGCCCTGAGAGCAAGGAAGGCGGCACCGAAAGTCGTGACGCGGCCAAGACATGCGTCGAGCGGCGCCATGACGCGGGCCGCAAGACGGAACCTGGGATAAAAGATTGCACCGCGAACGACCTCCGCCCGCAGCCCCGCCGCTTCCGCAAGCGAACGCAGTTCCCGTGGCGTGCGGAACCGCGCTTCGCACCAAAGCGGCGACCCCAGCCATCCGCGCAGACGCCGGACAGCCGCCCAGGAATTCCATTTGCCGAGCTCCCCGATGACGAAGCGGCCGCCGGGCCGAAGCACACGGGCGGCTTCCTGAAATACCGGCAAGGGATCGTCGACGAAACAGAGCACCGTGACGGCGACGACAACGTCGAATTGCTCCGATAGAAACGGCAGGGCTTGTGCCGCGGCGGGATGGAATTCGATCTCTGTCCCCGCGCTCGCCGCCCTCGCCCGCGCCGCCGCGATCATTGCCGCGGAGGTGTCGATGCCGGTGACGCGGGCGCCACGCAGCGCCAGATCGACCGCAAGGTCGCCGTCGCCGCATCCCAGATCGAGGACACGCCGCCCGGCGACATTCCCGATCAAGTCCAGAACGAGACGCCGCTCCAGACGCTCCGTGGCCGCCCCGATTGCCGATGCGCGCCACTGCCGGTAAATGTCGGGACTGAGCCCGGGAATATCGCGGAGCTCGCCTTCTTCCGCGCTGGGCGACATGGCTTGTCCTCCCTCCAGCCTGGCCTTGGTCTTCATTATGTAGCAAGCGCGGAGGGAACGGCCCGAAAATCTATACCGCCTTCGAATGCCGCACCTGGCCCTGGCCGAGATATTCGTCGAACACGGCGCAGACGGCGCGCACCAGAGGGCGGCCCTCTTCCGTCACGATGAGGCGGCGGCCGTCGCGGGTGACGATGCCGTCGGCCTCGAGCGCGGAGAGGCGCGAAAGCTCGTCATCGAACGTATCGGCGGCGACATCGTGCATCAGCGCGATCTCGTCGAGATCGACGCCCATGTCGCACATCAGCCGCTCGATCACGTCGCGCCGCAGCCTGTCCGCGCCGCTCACCGCGATACCGCGCGTGATGGGGAAGCGGCCCTCGCGCACAGTCGCCTTGTAGCGGTCGATGGCGAGTTCGTTCGCGGCATAGCCCTGCGGCAGGGCGCCGATGGCCGACGCGCCGAGGCCGATCAGCACCGGCGCCTTGTCCGTCGTATAGCCCTGGAAGTTGCGGTGAAGCGCGCCCGCGCCATGCGCCTTCGCCATGTCGTCGTCCGGCAGCGCGAAGTGGTCGAGCCCGACCGAGACATAGCCGTGGGCCTCCAGCCGCTCCGCCGCCGCCTCATATTGCGTCCAGCGCTCGGCAAGGCCGGGAAGCGATTCTTCCGGGATGAGCTTCTGATGCGGCTTCATCCAGGGCACATGCGCATAGCCGAACAGCGCGATGCGCGCCGGACGGAGCGCGGCCGCCTTGTCCACCGTGTCGAGCAGCGAGGCGACCGTCTGATAAGGAAGCCCGTAGCAGAGATCCATGTTGATCGCCGAGACGCCATGCGCACGCAGCCACTCGATGACACGCGCCGTCACCTCATGCGGCTGGATGCGGTTGATCGCCTTCTGCACGCGCTCGTTGAAGTCCTGCACGCCGATGGAGGCGCGCGTGACGCCGGCTTTCGCCATGGCGGCGACGTAAGGCTCGTCGGCCGTGCGCGGATCGAGCTCCACCGCTATGTCGGCATCGAGCGTCACGTTGTAATATTCGCGAAGGATGGCGAGCGTCTGCGCGAGGTCTTCAGGCTTCAGCAGCGTCGGGCTGCCGCCGCCGAAATGAATGTGGTCGACCTTCATCCGCGCGGGAAGCGCGCGCGCGACGAGGCGGGCTTCCGTCAGCAGCGCATCGAGATAATCGGCAACCGGCGCATACCGCTTCGTCGCCTTGGTGTGGCAGCCGCAGAACCAGCACATCTCGGCGCAATAGGCGATATGGAGATAGAGAGAGAGGGACAGCGAGGTGTCGAGCCGGGAGAGCCAGCGCACGTAAACGTCTCCCTCGACCGCGGGCGAGAAATGCGGCGCCGTAGGGTAGGAGGTGTAGCGCGGCACGCGCAAATCGTACCGCTCGATGAGATCCTGTCGCATGGGGAAAGACTAGGCCGGGCGCGCGGGCCCGCCTATCGCCACAATTGCCGCAGGGAAATTTGTCGCAGGCTCAGGACTCCGCCTCTATCGCACCGCGAAGCACCGCCTTGAGCGAACCCTTCGGCCCGAAATCCCAGTCGCCGCCATAGAGAATGTCGTCGACGAGCCAGCGCCGGTCCTCCGGCACCCCGTCCGCGACGAGAACCACATGGTCGGTCCACTGCACCGGCTCCTCCGCCTCATGCACCAGCAGGACGTCGCAGCGCATCGAGAGTTCGCCATCCTCTTCGAGCTCCTCGCAGGGCCCGATCTCATAGGCGGTCGGCCCTTCGAACAGCGAGGAGAAGATGTCGCCCTGAAGATAGGGCGGCTCCTCGTTGTTCACGCGCGCGGTGTGACGGCGCTCGGCCTCGGCCGCCTGCGCAATGAGGCTGTCGAGATCGGGCGAGATGACGGTGCGAAGCTCGGCGCGGAGCGTCTCGTCCGGCACGCCGCCCGAACGCGC
>JAGUWA010000409.1 GCA_020062605.1 Parvibaculum sp.
CCCGGCGCCGACTTGCGCATAGCGCTGAAAGCGGCGGCCAAGCCGGTTCGCCTCCTTGTCGCGCGCGCCCTTGCCCGGCGGAGACGGCGCGTCGTCGCTCATTCCATATCCTCAAGTTCGTCGATGAACCGGCTGATCATGGAAAGCCCCTTGTCCCAGAAGGATGGATCGCTCGCATCGAGCCCGAAGGGGGCGAGTAACTCCTTGTGCCGCAGCGTGCCGCCCGCAGACAGCATCTCGAAGTAGCGTTCGGCAAAACCTTCCCGCGCGTTTTCGTAAACCGCATAGAGCGAGTTCACGAGGCAATCGCCGAAGGCATAGGCGTAGACGTAGAAAGGCGCGTGGATGAAGTGCGAGATGTAGCACCAGTATGTTTCATAGCCTTCGCCCAGATGGATCGCCGGACCGAGGCTTTCGCCCTGCACGTCGAGCCATATGCGTCCGATATCGTCCGAGGTGAGTTCACCTTCCCGCCGCGCGGTGTGGATGCGGCGCTCGAATGTGTAGAAGGCCGTTTGCCGGACGACCGTGTTCAACATGTCCTCGACCTTGGAGGCAAGCATCGCCTTGCGCCGTTCCTTGTCGGGCGCATTGGCGAGGAGCCTGCGGAAGGTGAGCATCTCGCCGAACACGCTGGCTGTCTCCGCGAGCGTTAGCGGCGTGTCGGCCATGAGCGGTCCCTGCTTGGCCGCAAGGACCTGATGGACGCCGTGCCCGAGCTCGTGCGCAAGCGTCATCACGTCCCGCGTTTTTCCCTGGTAGTTCACGAGAACATAGGGATGCGCACTTGGCACGGTCGGATGCGCAAAGGCGCCGCTCGCCTTGCCTGGATGCGTCGGAGCGTCGATCCAGCCGCTCTCGAAGAACCGGCTTGCAATCTCCGCCATCTCGGGCGCGAAGCCGCGATAGGCGTCGAGCACCGTATCGCGCGCCTGATTCCACGAGATGAGAGTATCGTCCGACTGCGGAAGAGGCGCGTTGCGATCCCAGTATTCCAGTTGTTCGAGACCGAGCCATTTCGCCTTCATCGCGTAATAGCGATGAGAAAGATCGGGATACGCGCGCTGCACGGCACCGGCGAGCGCGGCAACGACTTCCGGCTCGACACGGTTTGCGATATGGCGCGACTGGGCGATGTCCTCGAAACCGCGCATTCGGTCTTCGATCTCCTTGTCCTTCGCCAGCGTGTTTGTGACCAGCGTGAAGAGCGGCAGGTTCGCCTGGAAGGTCTTCGCGAGCGCATGGGCCGCCTCCTCGCGCTTTGTCCGGTCCTTTTCGGAGAGCCGGTGCAATGCCGCCTCGAGCGCGAGCGGCTTGCCGCCGACATCGAATGTGAGCCGCGCCATCGTCTCGTCGAAAAGACGGTTCCATGCCGCGTGGCCCGTCACGCTCTTCTCGTGGAGAAGCGTCTCGATTTCATCGGAGAGCTGGTAAGGCCGCATCGCGCGCAGGTCGCGCAGCCAGGGTCCGTAATGCGCGAGGGCGGGATCCTTCAACGCGGTATCGAGCGCGGCATCTTCGATCCGGTTCAATTCCAGCGCGAAGAAGAGGAGGCCGGTCGAGATCGCCGTTACACGCTCCTGAATGTCGCCATAGAATTTGGCATGTGCGGGATTCGTATTGTCCTGCGCGTAGAGAAGCCCCGCATATGAAATGAGGCGGCCGAGCCTGTCTTCGATCTTCTCGTAGTCCGCGATCGCGCGCGCGAGCTCCGCGCCGCCGCCGGCAGCGCCCGCGAGGATGGCGACCTTCCCTTTGTATCGCTTATTGAAATCCGTCGCCGCGCTGGCCGCGAGCGCGATGTCAGCCTTCACCTCCGGGGCGTCGGGCGCGGAATAGAGGTCTGCAAGATTCCAGACCGGAAGCGCGCCGAGATCGGTCTCTTCTGCGGCACGTAACGCAGCATCGTCCGGGTGAAAACAGGGATAGATACGCGGCATCGCTCAACTCCGTTCGGCAGGAAGGCCTCGAACCTATATTGAGCGGAGCGGCCTGTCATTCAACGTCGGGAAAGCGCAACGCGGGGTGAAGACGAGCCAGAGGAAGTGCCCGTTCAAAAGAAAAGGGCCCCTGCCTTTCGGCAGGGGCCCCGATCTTTCGCCGTCGGTGCTTTAGCAGCCGCCGACAACCGCGCGGCGGTTGAGCGGCTCACGCACGCCGTCGCCGGTCTGGACCGCGAGGTCCGTTTCACCCTTCGACTGGGCGCTGCAGAGTTCCTTGCCCTGCGCGGTGAGCGCGTTGGACACGGAATCGGCACGGCGCTGGCCGAGAGCCTGGTTGTAGGCATTGCTGCCCGACGTATCGGTGTGACCAATAACCGAGAGCGGACCGGTGGACTCAGCGACGATCTGATCGATCACCGACTGCGCTTCCGGCGTCAGGTTGTACTTGTCGAAACCGAAATAGATGGTCCACGGGCCGACTTCCTTAAGGGCGCAGGCCGTGAGAGCTTCGTAGAAAGCGGCCTTCTCGGCTTCCACGCGATCCGGCTGCACCGGGCCGCCTTCACCGCCGAAATAGGAGCCGTTCACGCCGAGCTTGTTGTCGCTCGCCTGTTCGACCCAGCCGTCATAGTAGCGCTGCGCCTTGGCGCAAGCGCAACCGCGCTCCGTGCGGCCACCATTGTCGAGAGCGGCCATAAGCTTGGACCGTGCGTCCTGCAGTTCGGGCAGATCGCTCGGAAGAACCCCCTTCGTGGCGGGGTCGTAAGGAAGAACCGTCTCGCCGGCAGCGGCAGCACGACCCTTCGCGACGATCGCAGCCGTGTCGACCCAGTTGCAGTCGACATAGGCTTCCGAAGTCGCCCTGTCCTGATATTCGCGAGCCAGGCATGCGTTGAAGGAATCACCCTGAATGTCTTCATGCAGGTACGATTCCGCGGTCCAGGTGCCGCAACCAGCCAGCACAAGGAAAGAACCCAACGCTATAAGCCGGGATATCATTTTCATCCCAATCTCCGTCGTTATTTCGCTCTGCCCCCCGACAATACGACGGGTGGCCCGGACCCCACCGGTAAGCCCTCATAAGCCTAATTTCATCGCATGGAACCGCCGAAA
>JAGUWA010000292.1 GCA_020062605.1 Parvibaculum sp.
AGTTGCGCGCGGGCGAACTCGTGCGCCGCGCGCTTGCCGACATCGTCTCGCGCAGCACGATCCGCGATCCCGAACTCGCCGATCGCAGCTTCTCGGTAACGGAAGTGCGCATGAGCCCGGACCTTCGTCATGCAACCTGCTTCGTCGCGCCGCTCGGCCACGGCGATGCGGAAGCGCTTGCCGCCGCGCTGACGCGCGTGCGCGCCTGGCTCCGCGGACAGCTCTCGAAGGAAGTCACCTTCAAGTTCATGCCGGATCTCAGCTTCGAGCCCGATACCTCCTTCGACAATGCCGAGGCGATCGATCGCCTTCTTCATTCTCCCGAGGTTGCGCGAGACCTGCCCCGCGACGAAGACGAGGACTGAGCCCGATGTCCCGCCGCAAGAAGGGCGAGGCCGTCACAGGCTGGGTCGTCGTCGACAAGCCGTTGGGTCCGACCTCTTCCGATGTCGTGAACCGCGTCCGCCGCGCCTTCAATGCGCAGAAGGCGGGCCATGCCGGAACCCTCGACCCTCTGGCGACCGGCATTCTGCCCATCGCGCTCGGCGAGGCGACGAAGACCGTTCCCTTCGTGATGGACGCGACCAAGGCTTACCGCTTTACCATGCGGTTCGGTACCGAAACATCGACCGACGATGCCGAGGGCGAGGTGACAGCGGAAAGCTCCCATCGCCCGACGGATGCCGAGATCGAGGCTGCACTTCCCGCCTTCACGGGCGAAATCGAACAGGTTCCCCCCGCTTTCTCCGCCATCAAGATCGATGGCGAGCGGGCCTATGCCAGGGCGCGGGCGGGTGAGGTCGTGGAGCTTGCGGCCCGCAGGGTCGAAATTCACGAAATCGCCCTCGTTTCGCGTCCCGACGAAGACCATGCGGAGCTGGAAATCTCTTGCAGTAAGGGGACTTACGTCCGCTCTCTCGCCCGCGACCTCGGCCGGGCCCTGGGGACAGCCGCCCATGTTTCGGCGCTCCGGCGGACCCGTCATGGCCCCTTTCGCGAGGAGGCCGCAATTCCGCTGGATAAACTCTGCGCCTTGGGCCATATTGCGCCCGCTCCCGGACCCAGGGTCCATCTGCTGCCGCTTGAGACCGCGCTGGACGACATCCCGGCGCTCGCCGTAAGCGGGGACGATGCGGCCCGTTTGAGAAAGGGTCAGGGAGTTTTGTTGCGCGGGCGCGACGCACCCATCCTCACCGGATCGGTTCTGGCGACCCATCGGGGCGACCCGGTGGCCCTCACCGAATACCGGCAGGGTGAGCTCCGTCCCGTGCGTGTTTTCAACCTCGCAAACTGAGGAGAAACCCGATGTCGATTACGCCGGAGCGCAAAGCTCAGCTCATCAAGGAATTTGCCGGCAAGGACGGCGATACCGGCTCCCCCGAGGTGCAGGTCGCAATCCTGACCGAGCGTATCACCAACCTCACCGAGCACTTCAAGGGCCATGCGAAGGACAATCATTCGCGCCGTGGCCTGCTGAAGATGGTGAGCCTGCGCCGCAGCCTTCTCGACTATGTGAAGAAGAAGGACCAGGCGCGTTACGAAAAGCTGATCTCCCGTCTGGGGATTCGGCGGTAACGGGGTGCTTGGTGCCCCATCGGTTCTGCTTTGCACGGCGCCTGCCCGACGGTTCCTGTTGGAACTCGACGGGCGGGCGTGTGTTTTTTCAGGACCGCGAGTAAGGAGACAATCGTCCGTTAACGGATGATCTCTCGAGGAAGAACCCGCCACCCCTGTCTCTGGGTGCCGGGTTCTGCGCGAACTGCGCAGCGCATTCGGCGCATCCCCGAAAGACCGTCCGATTTGTCCGGCCGCGATATGAGCGGCAGAAAAGCGGCCGCCGCATGATGGTGGAAGAACGCATGGATAGCGGGGCCGCGGAACAGGAAACCGATATGTTTGAAATCACACGCGAAGAAATCGAATGGGGCGGCCGTACGCTCGTTCTCGAAACGGGCAAGATCGCCCGCCAGGCCGACGGCGCAGTGCTCGCGACCTATGGCGAGACAACGGTGCTGGCGACGGTCGTCGGCGAACGCAAGCCGAAGCCGGGGCTCGATTTCTTCCCCCTGACCGTGAACTACCAGGAAAAGACCTATGCCGCCGGCAAGATTCCCGGCGGCTTCTTCAAGCGCGAAGGCCGCCCGAGCGAAAAGGAAACGCTGGTCTCGCGCCTGATCGACCGTCCGATCCGGCCCCTCTTCATCAAGGGCTTCAAGAACGAGACGCAGGTGATCGCGACCGTCGTCAGCCACGACATGGAAAACGATCCAGATGTCGTCGCGATGGTGGCGGTGTCCGCCGCCCTGACGATCTCGGGGCTGCCTTTCCTCGGACCGATCGGCGCGGCGCGCGTCGGCTATATCGACGGTGAATACAAGCTCAACCCGATGATCGACGAGATGCCCGAAAGCGCTCTCGACCTCGTCGTCGCCGGCACATCGGACGCCGTGATGATGGTGGAGTCGGAAGCAAAAGAGCTCTCCGAGGACGTCATGCTCGGCGCCGTCATGTTCGGTCACCGCGAGTTCCAGCCGGTGATCGACATGATCATCCGCCTGGCCGAGAAGTGCGCCAAGGAACCGCGCGCCATCGATGTGAAGGACAATTCGGAGCTGGTCTCCAAGGTCCGCTCGCTCGTCGAAGGCGACCTCCGCGCGGCCTACGGTCTTCGTGACAAGGGTCAGCGCCACGAAGCGATTTCCAAGGCGAAGGACAAGGCCAAGACCGCCTTCTGCAACCCCGACAACGCGGACGCCGTGCCGGAAACCGAAATTGGCGGCGTCTTCAAGGAAATCGAGAGCGACATCGTCCGCAATTCGATCCTCGACACGAAGAGCCGCATCGACGGTCGCGATCTCGAAACTGTCCGCCCGATCGTCTCGGAAGTGGGCGTTCTCCCGCGCACGCATGGCTCGGCTCTCTTCACTCGCGGCGAGACGCAGGCCCTTGTGGTTGCGACCCTCGGCACGGGCGACGACGAGCAGTTCATCGACGCGCTGGAAGGCACCTACAAGGAAAACTTCCTCCTGCACTACAACTTCCCGCCCTTCTCGGTCAGCGAGACGGGCCGCGTCGGCTTCACGGGCCGCCGCGAAGTCGGCCACGGCAAGCTCGCCTGGCGCGCGCTTCGTGCGGTGCTCCCGCCCAAGACCGAGTTCCCCTACACGATCCGCCTCGTCTCGGAGATCACGGAATCGAACGGCTCGTCCTCCATGGCGACCGTTTGCGGCTCGTCGCTCGCGATGATGGACGCGGGCGTGCCCTTGAAGCGCGCCGTGGCGGGCATCGCCATGGGCCTCATCCTCGAAGGCGAGCGCTTTGCCGTTCTCTCCGACATCCTTGGCGACGAGGATCATCTCGGCGACATGGACTTCAAGGTGGCGGGCACGGCCGAAGGCGTGACCTCGCTCCAGATGGACATCAAGATCACCGGCATCAACGAGGCGATCATGAAGCAGGCCCTCGCTCAGGCGAAGGGCGGCCGCATGCACATCCTCGGCGAGATGGCCAAGGCGCTCGACACGGCCCGCCCCGAAATGGGCGAGCACGCGCCGCGCATCGAGGTGATCACCGTTCCGACCGACAAGATCCGCGAAGTGATCGGCACGGGCGGCAAGGTCGTCCGCGAGATCGTGGAAAAGACCGGCGCCAAGGTCGATATCTCCGACGACGGCACGATCAAGGTTGCTTCCTCCGACGCGAACTCGATCAAGGCCGCCATCGACTGGATCAGGGGCATCGTTGCTGAACCCGAAGTCGGTGCGATCTATGAAGGCACGGTCGTGAAGGTTGTCGATTTCGGCGCCTTCGTGAACTTCTTCGGCCCCCGCGACGGCCTGGTGCACATCTCGCAGATGGCGCCGAACCGCGTCGAAAAAGTCTCCGACATCTGCAACGAAGGCGACAAGGTCAAGGTGAAGCTTCTCGGCTTCGACGACCGCGGCAAGGTGCGCCTGTCGATGAAGCATGTGAACCAGGAGACGGGCGAAGAGATCGTCTACGAAAACGAGCCCGCCGAGCAGCCGCGCGAAAAGCGTGAAGGCGGCGGTGGCGGCCGTGGCCGCCGTCGCGATCGCGACTGATCGCGCGTCACAAAAAAGCTAGGATTGCGGGGTCAGCATATGCTGGCCCCGTTTTCTTTTCGGAGACATCCATGCGCCTCGTTCTTCTCGCGACCATTCTTTCATTCACCGCCTTGCCCGCGCTCGCCGACGAGGCGGTGCTCGACTGGAAGTCCCAGGCAACGCCGCACGATTTCGACCGTCTGGATCGCTACGAGGATGCGGTAACGAAGGGCATGATGGAATCGCGCGTCGCCGGCGAGGAGAACGGTTCCTACAACGAACTCGTCTCCGTCATGGAGGAAGAAACCGTTGAGGCCGATCCGGAAAAGCTGAAAGGCCAGTGGAACTGCCGCACCATCAAGGCGGGTGGGCCCTTCGCGGGCTTCGTCGTCTATGGCTGGTTTCGCTGCGAAATACGCGAGCGCGAAGGCCGCCTCTTCTTCGAAAAGCTCACCGGTTCGCAGCGCCAGTCCGGCTATCTCTATCCGCGCGATGAAAAGAGCTGGGTGCTGCTCGCAACGCCGAACGAAGGCCATTCCGGCCCCATCCGCGACTATTCCGGCCCGGAAGGTGGCGTCACCGATCCGCAGCTCGTGGACGAGCCCGCCATTGTGTCTCTCCTGAAAGACGGAAGGGCGCGCGTGGTCTTCCCCTGGCCGGAGCTCGAGTCGACCTTCAACGTGCTGGAAATGACGCGGCGCTGATCCGGGCGGGCTCTAGTTTTCGCCCGAGCCGTTTTCCATCTGCGCCTTCAGCTCTTCCGCGCGCGGCAGACCGATGATGTTGTAGCCGCCATCCACATGGTGGACTTCGCCGGAAACGCGCACCGAAAGATCGGAAAGGAGATAGAGCCCCGCGCCGCCGACATGATCGAGTTCGATCGATTCCTTGATCGGCGCATGCGTCTTGTTCCACTTGAAGACGAAACGCGCATCGCCGACCGCCGAGCCCGCCAGCGTCCGCATCGGGCCCGCCGAAATCGCGTTCACGCGAATGCCATGCCGGCCGAGATCGACCGCGAGGTAGCGCACGCTCGCTTCGAGCGCGGCTTTCGCGACGCCCATCACATTGTAGTTCGGCATGACGCGCGTCGAGCCGCCATAGGTGAGCGTCACCATGGAGCCGCCCCGCGTCATCAGCTTCGCCGCGCGCCGCGCGACATCGGTAAAGGAGAAGCAGGAAATATCCATCGTGCGCAGGAAGTTTTCCCGCGTCGTGTCGACGTAGCGGCCCTTGAGCTCGTTCTTGTCGGAATGCGCGATGGCGTGAACCACGAAGTCCATCACGCCCCATTCCTTTTCGAGCCGCTCGAAGACGGAATCGAGGCTTGCCGGGTCCGTCACATCGCAGGGCAGCAGCAGGTTCGATCCCGCCGACTCCGCCAGCGGCTTCACGCGCCGCCCGAAGCTTTCGCCCTGATAGGTGAAAGCGAGTTCCGCGCCATGCGCCGCAAGCGCGCGCGCGATGCCCCAGGCGATCGAATGATCGTTCGCCACGCCCATGATGAGGCCGCGCTTGCCCTTCATCAGCGGGCCGGTCAGAACCAGCGCGTCCTCGCCCGCCTTTTCGCCATCAGAACCGTGCATGAGTCGATTATTCCCCGTTTTGTCCGGCCACGCTCCCGGAAGGTTTCCGGTTGCGCTCCCCCGGCCGGTTCACCCGTTATATCGTTGCAGCGCCAGCGTTGCGTTCGTGCCGCCGAAGCCGAAGCTGTTCGTGATCGCGAGATTGATGTCCGCATTGTCGATCCGCTCGCGCACGATGTTCGCCTCCGCGACAGCGGGATCGATCTCGTCGATATTCGCGCTCGCCGCGATGAAGCCCGACTGCATCATGAGCAGCGTATAGATCGTCTCATGCACGCCGGCTGCGCCCTGCGCATGGCCGGTGAGAGATTTCGTCGCGCTGATCGGCGGCGTCTTTGCGCCGAAGACTTCATGGATCGCCTTGATCTCGGGAATGTCGCCAACCGGCGTCGAGGTCGCGTGCGGATTGATGTAGTCGACAGGCGCCTTCACGTTCTCGAGCGCCATCTTCATGCAGCGCACGGCGCCTTCGCCGGACGGCGCCACCATGTCGGCGCCGTCCGCCGTTGCGCCATAGCCGACGATTTCGGCATAGATCTTCGCGCCGCGCGCCTTTGCGTGTTCGAGTTCCTCGAGCACGACGATGCCGCCGCCGCCGGTGATGACGAAGCCGTCGCGGTCCTTGTCATAGGCGCGGCTCGCCTTTTCGGGCGTGTCGTTGCGCTTGGACGACATCGCGCCCATCGCGTCGAACAGCACCGAGAGCGTCCAGTCGAGTTCCTCGCCGCCACCGGCGAACATCATGTCCTGCTTGCCCCACTGGATCATCTCCGCCGCATTGCCGATGCAATTGGCCGAGGTCGAGCAGGCCGAGCTGATCGAATAGTTGACGCCCTTCGTCTTGAACCATGTCGAAAGGTTCGCCGAGCAGGTCGAAGACATCGCTTTCGGTACGGCGAAGGGGCCGACCTTCTTCGGGCCTTTCACGGGCTCGCTTCGCGCCATATCGGCGGCGGCAACGATAGCGCGCGTCGAAGGGCCGCCGGAGCCGACGATAAGCCCGGTGCGCGGATTGCTCACGTCGCTCTCTTCAAGGCCCGCGTCGGCAATCGCCTGGTTCATCGCAATCCAGGCATAGGCCGCACCGTCGCCCATGAAGCGCCGTGCGCGCCGGTCCACTGCCTCGTCGAGGTCGATCTTCAGGCTGCCATGCACCTGGCTTCGAAAGCCCATCTCGGCGTAAGTGTCCGCCTTCACGATACCGGACCTGCCTTCGCGAAGGCTCGCTGTCACCTCCTGCGCATTGTTCCCGATGCTGGAGACGATACCCATGCCCGTGACGACCACTCGCCTCATGGCAGCCTCTCTTTCACTTCGATCCTGTTTGTCCTGTATCGCGCCGTCTCTGTCAGGCGGGTTGCTCGCCCGCGCCGAACAGTCCCACCTTCATGTCGCTCACCGCGAAGGCAATCTCGCCATCTGCCTTGATGATGCCGTCGGCCATGCCGAGCACCAGCTTGCGGTTGATGACGCGCTTCAGGTTGATGACATATTCGAGCTTTTTCACGGCAGGCGTCACCATGGCGGAGAATTTCACTTCGCCGACGCCGAGTGCGCGGCCCTTGCCCTGTCCGCCGATCCAGCCGAGGAAGAAACCGAGCAGCTGCCACATGCCGTCGAGCCCGAGGCAGCCCGGCATCACCGGATCGCCTTCGAAGTGACAGCCGAAGAACCAGAGGTCGGGCTTGATGTCGAATTCGGCGACGATCTGTCCCTTGCCGTATTCGCCGCCTGAATCGGCGATATGCGTGATGCGGTCGATCATGAGCATCGGCGGCAGCGGAAGTTGCGGATTGCCCGGACCGAACATGCGGCCATGGCTGCACTCAAGCAGGTCTTCGTAGGAGTATGCCGATTTCTGATCCGCCATTACCGTCCGCTCAAAAAAGGCCCGCGCACATCCTGCGGTCTTCGCTGCATGTAGCCGCTTGGGGCCGTCCCTTGTCAGAGGCGGCATGGCCGCCCCGGTTCCCTCGCCTCATGGCTTGTCCAGCCGCTTCGTAACACACAGCAAGGCCGCCGCAAACCCTTGGCATATGGGCATTTAGCGCGCACCTGCCCTGCGGCCACCCTTGACAACCATATGACGGGCACACTATCTACTGTTTGTAACGATTACAAACTACGTACCTTGTGTCTCTGCGCCCTGAGGGGGCAGAGACACTGAGGGCGGTACCAGAGGACAGGCACGTGACGCAGGAAAGACCCTACGCACAGACGCTTAACAGGCTGCGGGAAGCTGGCTTGCGCCCGACCCGCCAGCGCCTGGCGCTGGGCCGTCTTCTGTTCGACGGCGGCGATCGTCACGTGACGGCCGAAGCGCTCCACGACGAAGCGCAGAAGGCGGGCGTGAGCGTTTCTCTGGCCACCGTCTACAACACGCTGCACCAGTTCACCGGCGCGGGCCTTCTCCGCGAGGTCGTGGTGGACAGCTCGCGCACCTATTTCGACACCAATACCGATGACCATCATCACTTCTTCATCGAGAAGGATGGGGCGCTCATGGACATCGCCGGTAACGATGTGATGATCGGTCGTTTGCCGCCGGCTCCCGAAGGCATGGATGTCGCGCGCGTGGACGTGATCGTGCGTCTGCATGACCGCGGCCGCGACTGAGAATTTCTCGCAAAAACAAGCACTAAAAAGATTGTTTGGATATATTCCAAACTGTTGACCTGTCTCGCGGGCAGGCATAGGATTGCGACGAATCCCCCGTCCCGGCCCGGTCTTTCCGGGCCCCACGCGGCCCCGTGGATGAACCGTCAAACACAACAGGTGAGGAGCAAGATCATGTCATCGCTTTCCGGTACCAAGACCTGGGAAAACCTCAAGGAAGCCTTCGCGGGCGAGAGCCAGGCCAACCGCCGCTATCTCTATTTCGCTCAGAAGGCCGACGTTGAAGGCTTCAACGACGTCGCGGCCGTGTTCCGCTCGACCGCCGAGGGCGAAACCGGCCACGCCCATGGCCATCTCGAATTCCTCGAGGAAGTCGGCGACCCGGCAACGGGCGAGCCCATCGGCGGCACCGACAAGAACCTCAAGGCCGCGATCGCCGGTGAGACGCACGAATACACCGACATGTATCCGGGCATGGCGCGCACCGCGCGCGAAGAGGGCTTCGACGAGATCGCCGACTGGTTCGAAACGCTCGCCAAGGCCGAGAAGAGCCATGCCGGCCGTTTCCAGAAGGCGCTCGACAGCCTCAACGGCTGATCGCGTCCCGCGTTCGAGGCGGAGGGGCGTCAGTCCCTCCGCTTCCCGTCTCTCGACGTTTCAACTTTGCGCTGGGGACCTTGGCCGATGAGCAGCCCGAAAGAAGGCAGTACCGAAGCACCGACCCGCCATCCCCTCGATTGGCACAACCCAGACTTCTACGATCGCGGGAAGCTCGATGAGGAAATGCGCCGCGTCTTCGACATCTGTCACGGGTGCCGGCGCTGCTTCAATCTCTGCGACAGTTTCCCGCGCCTTTTCGATCTGATCGACGAAAGCCCGACCGGCGAACTCGACGAGGTGAAGTCGGCCGATTTCGCACCTGTCGTCGGGGCCTGCACGCTTTGCGACATGTGCTTCATGACGAAGTGCCCTTACGTGCCGCCGCATGAATTCAATCTCGATTTCCCGCATCTGATGCTGCGTTACCGCGCGGCCGAGGCGAAGGCCAAGGGCGGCTACCCCTTCGTCCCCGGTCAGCTCGCGCAGACTGACCGCAACGGCATGCTTGCGGCCCCTGTCGCGCCGCTTGCGAACTGGGGTTCCGCGCGCGGCAACAAGCTGACGCGTCCCGCGCTCGAAGCCGTCGCTGGCATCGACCGCCGCGCCGAGCTGCCGAAGTTTCATGGGCAAACCTTCACCCGCCGCGCGAAGAAGCAGGACGCATCGGGCGCCGCCGCGCCGAAGGACGCGCCCGCCAGGGGCCGCAAGGCCGTCCTCTTTGCAACCTGCTTCGTCAACTACAACAACCCGAAGGTCGGCGAGGCCGCGCGTCTCGTCCTCGCGCATAATGGCGTCGAGACGGAAGTCGCCTATCCCGGTTGTTGCGGCATGCCCTTTCTCGAGCAGGGCAACATCGCGAAAGTCGCCGCTCAGGCGGAAAAGGTCGCGAAGGATATGTGCGCCTGGATCGACAAGGGCTACGACATCATCACGCTCACCGCTTCCTGCGGTCTCATGTTCAAGTTCGAATGGCCGCTCATCCTTCCAGATAATGACGACGTGAAAAGGCTCTCCGCCGCGACGCGCGACATCGACGAATATGTCGTCGACATCGCGAAGAAGGAGGGGCTTGCGCCGGGCCTGAAGCCGGTCGAGGGCGGTGTCACGGCGCATCTCGCCTGTCATGCCCGCGCGCAGAACATGGGCGCGAAGTCGGCCGAGATGATGCGCCTCATCCCTGACCTCAAGCTCGACATCGTCGAGCGTTGCTCCGGACACGGAGGAACCTTCGGCGTGATGAAGGAGACTTTCGAGGTCGCAATGAAGGTCGGCAAGACCGCCTCGCGCAACGTCGCCAAGACCGGTAACAAATACGTGACGTCGGACTGCCCGCTGGCCGCGAAGCATCTCGTCCACGAGATCGAGACGCTGAACGAGCCCGCGCCGCCGGCGCCCTACCACCCGATCGAGATCATGGCGCGCGCCTGGGGCTTGATCCAGTAAAGCGGGGGTCCACTTTTCTGTAGAAGGCTCGAAAGATGACTGCGATGAAAAAAGAAATCACACCCGCCGACATTCTCCCCTACGAAATCTATGCGAAGGAGCGCAAGGAGCGCCGCGCGGCGATCACGGCGATGAAGAAGAACCGCCGCGTCGAGGTCGGGCCCTACGCCACCTTCTACTTCGAGAACTACGACACGATGTTCCAGCAGATTCAGGAAATGCTGCACATCGAAAAGGGCGGCGCCGAACAGCTCGAAGACGAACTGCGCGCCTACAATCCGCTGATCCCGCAGGGCAATGAACTCGTTGCCACGATCATGTTCGAGATCAACGATCCCGTGCGTCGCGACAAGTTCCTGCGCGCGATCACATGGGTCGAAAAACATCTCTACATCGATGTGGGCGGCGAGAAGGTAGCGGGCGAGGCCGAGACGGATATCGAACGCACCAAGGCGGACGGCAAGACCTCATCCGTGCATTTCGTGCATTTCCGCTTCACGCCCGAACAGATCGCGAAGTTCCGCTTGCCCGAAACGCAGGTCATGGTCGTCATCGCGCATGAGAATTATCACCACATGGCGGTGATGCAGCCGCAGGTGAAGGAAGCCCTGGCGAAGGATTTCGCCTGAAAACAAGAAAGCCGAAGGACTTCGCCTGACCTACTCGAACTCCTCGCCCGGATAGACGCCCCACAGCGTCTCCTGCAGGACCCAGCCCTCATAGCCCCGGGTCTCGAGGCGGCACCAAAGCGCCTTGCAACCCTTCACCCGCGCCACAAGCCCCTTCTCGGCATAGGCGATGACGGGCGCGCTGTCGGCGGGCTCCGCATGCAGCGCGACGGGAGCGCCGTCCGCGGCATCCACGATCGCCGTCCGCTCGCCGTCGAGCATCGAATGCCAGATCCAGCCGCCATCGCCTTCATGGTCGCGGATACGCCGCCAGTTGCTCGATTCCGCAATCACTTCGAGCGGCATGCCGCTCTTGCGATAGACCCAGTCGATGGGAAAATCCGTGCCCGGCCCGCGGCGCACATTCGCGCGCCCCGATTTCAGGCTGACGAAGCGCGGCACGGGAAGCC
>JAGUWA010000166.1 GCA_020062605.1 Parvibaculum sp.
AGAATGCCGAGCACCGGATCGGTGAACACATCCCAGAACCGCGCCAGCATGAAGATCGCGCCGACCGTCGTCAGCCCGATGCCGAACGTGCCCGCATAGAAGGGCGGCAGATGAACGACGAGCGGCAGCCCCATCGCCGAAATCGGCACGGCGGGCACGGCGAACGAAAAAAGCTTCCAGCGCGAAACAGGCGCGTGGCCCGGCGAGGCCGCGTTCGGCATTCAGATCTCCTCCCGGATCGCGGCAGGCTCTCCGGCCCGCTCGCCCAGTCCGGCATTTGTTATGTCCGACATGTTGCCATGTCTGACATTAAGTCAGTTGCGGCGATTATGGCCGATGCCCCCGGCCCGACCAAGCCTTACCGGAGCCCCGTCCCTCACAAAATCGTAAGAATGGGATGCGGTTCGCAAAACGCAGACAGTCCTTCGCCTCCCCCTCGCGGGGGTGAGAGGCGGTTCGCGCAAGCGAACGAAAAGGTCCGGGGGCCTGTCCCGGCGCAGGCCGGGAACCTTTTCGAGCCTCGAACGCCCGGAGCGAAAGCGGAGGGCCGGGAAATTCGCGGACCCCGCGGATTTCCCGGGTGGGGGGCGCGAGCCTCTCCTCTCAACGCCCCATAACGCCGTTTCCGCCGCCCGGCCCGCCCTCTCCCCTCCCCGTCATTGCGAGCCTCGCGCCAGCGAGGCGCGGCAATCCAGAAGCCGCGACCTGTCCGCCGAAGCTCCGCAAGGAGCGAAGGTGGAAGCGGCGTCAGGCAAAAACCCCTTCTTCTTCCCCCCCAAACACCGCCCTTGACCCGCGCCCCGCGAACGGCATGCTCTCACTTCTTTATTATGACGATGTGGGGCGCAGGGTGACGGGGGAGCCGGAGAAGATCGAGGCGTTCATCGAACGCTGGCGCCGTTCCGGCGGCGCGGAACGCGCACGACAATTCCGCAAAACGAACACCATCTGGTCAGGTCAACAAAACAAGAGTCTATGTCTTCATTCCGTAGATTAGCGCCCGCTCAAGTTTCAGGTTGCGCGTCACATAGTGGCAGATTCCAACTCAAAAAAGACGAATCGGCTACACGTCTCATATCTTACGAATGTCGCTCTTACAGTGGTCGCCTGCCAAAATAGGCAAACAGAGCATAAGGATTTTTAAAGTTGACTACCGCCAAGCCGAAAAACCCCACAACATATACAACGACGCTCGGCTCGATTGTTTGCGGTGATAGCTCTCAAGTGCTCGCCGACGTTAAGGCAAACACGGTGGACCTGATAGTAACTAGCCCTCCGTTCGGCTTGGTGAGGAAGAAGGATTACGGCAACGTAGATGCTGATGAATATCTGGAGTGGTTCAAACCGTTCGCTAAGCAATTCCACAGAGTTCTAAAGGACTCAGGCAGCTTGGTGATCGACATTGGCGGCGCTTGGAACAAAGGCACTCCCACCAGAAGTCTTTATCATTTTAAGCTTATGATTATGCTCTGCGAGGAGTTTGGCTTTCATCTCGCCCAAGAATTTTATTGGTGGAATCCCGCCAAGCTCCCAACTCCCGCCGAGTGGGTCACCGTGCGGCGCGTAAGAGTGAAAGATGCCATCAACACTGTCTGGTGGCTTTCGAAATCTCCATGGCCAAAGGCCAGCAACCGGCGGGTTTTGCAGCCGTATAGCCCTGCGATGGAAGGACTACTCAAGAATGGGTACAAGGCAAAAAAAAGGCCGTCCGGACACGACATAAGTGAAAAATTTTCCATCAACAATGGGGCCGCAATCCCCCCCAATCTAATTGCGATTCCGAACACCGAGAGTAATTCTTTCTACATGCGCTACTGCGAAGAGAACGGATACAAGCCACATCCAGCACGCTTCCCATCGGAGTTACCCGAGTATTTCGTCCGTATGCTAACCGACTCTGGTGATTTGGTTATCGATCCATTTGCAGGCAGTTGCATCACTGGCGAAGTGTGCGAACGCCTCAACAGGAAATGGAAGTGTATCGAGATGCTTCCTGAATACTGCCAAGCAGCACAGGGAAGATTTGTGACGCCGGCCAGTCAAGTTTCGAAGGTCGTCAAGGACGCAAGAAACTCCAAGACGCAATATAGCGTTTCACGACCCGGCACCCTTTGGAATGGGGACGAAGGCCCTAAACTTTCAAAGGATGGAGGCCAAACAAGACCGAAGAAAGAAGTCGAAAAAAAATCTTCAAAAACAAAAAGCAATCGATCTTCAAAGAGCGCGGCCTTTCTAAACCAACAATCTTCGGCAGACTAGAATGGAATCTCGGTGACTCAGCACAGAAAGCATGCGCTGTTTGACATCTTCGAGCGCGCGGTTATGGACGCCGGGTGGAGATTTCTCTGCTCTCCGGCGCCAATGCACACCCTCGTTTGTATACAGTCTTTAGAGACCGAGAGTCCTACAACGTACTCACGTACATATGGAATGTGACTCACGGCGGCGGCAAAGCGCGCCCGGCGAACGAATACCGAATCCAGATAACTGGCATTGCCAATCTTGCGGGCGCGCAACAATTTAAAACCAAGAAGGATACCAAGACACTAGTGTTGGGATGGTGGGATGACATCGGCGTTTTCTGCGGGTTCGACGTCTCACATCACCTGGGCCCTCTTGGAAAATCACCTTCTTTGCAGATCGGAAAAGACGCACTCGAAACTGCTCACAGGAGCGGATTCTCGATCCATAACAAAGGGAATGGCGAGTTGGCGCTGGCGTTTCAGCCGGAATTCGTCTGTACCTATATAAAGAATTTGGAAACTTTGCACGACTGCGGCACATCGCCTTCAGACCTAAAAGTTCTAAGCGCGATAGAAAACGACCCTGAACAGGTGTCGGAGGCAGAGATCAGTAGAAAGGCGTCCAAAGCACGACGATATGCGATTATGACAAGCACGCGCGCGCTACGAGACATGAACTTTCGCGCGAGAGTCATGACTGCATACGGCAGAAAGTGCGCGATTTGCGGCATTCAACTGCAGCTCTTGGATGCCGCTCACATCTTACCGGTAGTACACCCCGACAGCGACGATGAGACATCTAACGGGATCGCACTATGTGCCCTTCATCACCGAGCATATGACAAAGGCCTAATTACATTTGATGCTGACTACAAGACTCATATCAATAGCGATGAAGTAGCCAGATTGAGGGAAAAAAATCTAGATGCCGGCTTCGATGACTTCCGGAAACGAATTCGGCCACTCATAATTCTACCCCCTGATAGGAAAGATCGTCCGGCCCCCAAACACGTCGATCGCGCGAACGAAGTCCGTGGATGGGCTCTATAGCCGGTTACATCTCTAGCTTCCTCGTGCCTTTGCCTTCCCTGCACCGCGCGGGCATAAACCTCCCGCCCCCGATTGTGACAGTCGCGATCCGGGCTTATCCCCGGCCTTGCGGGCATTTTTCCGCCTTTGCCGCCTGCCTGCGGAATGACACGGCGGCAAAAGAGAAGAGGGCTCAGGAGGGACACACTTGTCCCCCGCTGGCGAGGACAAACCGCCAATTGCAACGGTTCGATGACATTACGATGACAGCGCCCTTTTCAGGCCGCGCCTTATCCCCGTTTGGGCCTCGCCGCGCGCGCCGTCTCGTCGCCGCACCGGGGACAACCTCTCCGCACTCGCGCGCCCCGCTCCGCACGGGGATAAACCTCCCGCCCCGATTGTGACGGTCCCGGTCCGGGCTTATCCCCGGCGAAGCGGCCGGATTTAGACTCGTCCCGTTCCACCTGCCGGGAGAAACCGATGCCGCCTGTTTTATGCCCGCCCGGGCCTCAAACTATCCCCGCCCCGGCGCGAATTTATCCCCGCCGCGCGGTCAACTTGTCCCCGCCCCCCGGGCACAAGAGAGCCGTTTGTGATAGTTTGATGACATTCATATGACAGTCAGCCGGGGATAAATAAAAGCTCAATGCTTTCAATGGCTTGTCCGCCCCCGGTTTTGTCACGGATCCGTAACGGTTCCGTGCCTCGAAGCGCTTGCGAAGGCGCCCGCCGCGCTCTAGTTTCCGGTGGTTTCCGGCATCAGGGAGTTCGCGCCATGGCGGGCGGCAAGACACCGAAATTCTGCAACGAGGCGGGCGTCCGCGAGATTCGCATCGGCGTGAAGGAGTTCGAATGCATCGGCGCGAAGCCGCCCTTCGACCATCCGCATGTCTTTCTCGACATGGGCCGCGAAAACGAGATCGTCTGCGGCTATTGCTCGACGCTCTACACCTTCGATCCCGCCCTCAAGGAAGACGAGAGCCGCCCCGCCGAGGCGCTCTACCACGAGCCCGCGCACGCCTGAGCGCGGCTCTTGGGTGGGGTGGCCTGCCACCCGAAGCTCGCCGCAGGCGAGCGAAGGGTGGTGGCCCCTGCGGGACTCGAACCCGCACTCCCTCGCGGGAAGCGGATTTTAAGTCCGCTGCGTATACCAGTTTCGCCAAGGGGCCTTTGGCCACCAGAAGGGGCCTTGCCGTTAGATAGCCTGCAAAACCAGAGCCTTACAAAGAAAAACGGCGGCCCCTCGGGACCGCCGTCTTCATTCGAACAGGTAAGTGGCAATCAGCCTTCGAGGCCCTGCCAGACCGGCCAGCAATTGCCGCCGGCGGAAGCGGCGAGCGTCGCCTGGGCTTCCTTGGCGTTCGCGCCTTCGGCGGTCTGCTCGCTGTCGGCGCCGCCCGTGCACCACACATAAAACTTGTGCGTGCCGGCCTTCGACATGGCGTCGAAGCTGGAATCGAGGGCGGAAGCAGCGCTCGAGAGCATCATCGCAGCGCCCGCGGCCATACCCAGAATAGCGATGGATTTCTTCATTTCGTTTTCTCCCTCCGGGTCACCTTGACCCCAAATTTTGTTCTCAGGCCTTTTCAGATCGAAGCCTGTTCCCCCTCTGCCGTGCTCCCGTGCGCAGTTTCGCCGTGAGCCGCCGACAGACCTTCATGCGGGAAACTCTAGTCGGTTCGATGAAAATTGTATCGCGCGTAAGCCGCGGAAAGGCTGAAACTTTTGTAATGTTGCGGGGAAATGTTGCAGATATGAAACAGAAATCCCCGGTTTTTGAGGCCTCTCAGGCGGGATCGCCGATTGCCGGTTCGACGCCGAATTCCCGCATCAGCGCCGCCACCTCGCTGGCCACGATATCGAGCGCCTTCGAATCGGTGGCCCGCATGACGATGCTCGTGCCAAAGGTCTTGCCGCGATAATAGGGGTAGCTGCCGATGCCGACCTCCGGGTGGCGGGCCTGCAGGTCGCCGAGCTTTTCGGCAATGGTGCCCTCGCCGATCTGGCCGGTCACCGTGCGGCTCTGCATGGTGGCGCCGCCTTCCAGGCGGTCCGTCAGGCTGTCGAGCATGACCTGCATGACCATGGGCACGCCCGCCATCACGAAAACATTGCCGATCTGGAAGCCCGGTGCCTTGCTCAAGGGGTTTTCGATCATGGTGGCGCCCTCCGGCAGCCGCGCCATGCGCATGCGCGCCTTGGTGAACTCGCCCCCCGTCGCCTTGTAGTGATCGTCGAGTATCTTCACCGCTTCCGGGTGATAGCCGATGCCGACCCCGAAGGCCTTGGCGACCGCGTCCGCCGTGATGTCGTCATGCGTGGGGCCGATGCCGCCCGTCGTGAAAACATAGTCGTAGCGGGCGCGAACCTCGTTCACCGTCGCGACGATCGTCTCCTCGATATCGGGAATGACCCGCGCCTCGCGCACCTGCACGCCGATCTTGTTCAGATGCGCGGCGATATAGGCCAGGTTCGAATCCCGCGTCCGGCCGGACAGGATTTCGTCGCCGATCAGCAGCACGCAGGCCGTGACGGCTTTCGCGGACGATGGGGCAGCGGCGCTTTCCGGCATGGGAAGGGATCCTCGGGTTCGGTTTGCGCCAGAATAGCGCCGGGAAGCCTCGGCTTTCAAATGGGACCGCCGGGCACTATGTTAGGGGCAAGAACCCGACGGAAGCCCTTGCGAAAGAACCCATGAGCTATACAGACGCCCTCGACGCCCCGGACCGCAACATCGGGCGGATCAAGATTCACGACGCCGAAGCCTTTGAGGGCATGCGCCGTGTCGGCCGCCTCGCCGCGCAGGCGCTCGACCTGCTGGTGGATGAAATACGGCCGGGCATCACGACGGATCGCATCGACCGGCTCGTTTTCGACTTCGGCATGGATCACGGCGCCTATCCCGCGCCGCTCAATTATCGCGGCTTCCGCAAGTCCTGCTGCACCTCCATCAACCATGTCGTCTGCCACGGCATTCCCGGCGACCGCGTGCTGCGGGACGGCGACGCGGTGAACGTCGATGTCACCTACATTCTCGACGGCTGGCACGGCGACACGAACCGCATGTATTTCGCGGGCGAAGCCCCCCGCAAGGCGCAGCGCCTCGTGGACGTGACCTATGAAAGCCTGATGCGCGGCATCGCCGTGGTGAAGCCCGGCGCAACGCTTGGCGATATCGGCCACGCCATCCAGGACTATGCCGAAGGCCAGCGCTGCTCCGTCGTGCGCGAATTCTGCGGCCACGGCCTCGGCCGCGTCTTCCACGACGCGCCCAACGTCCTCCACTACGGCCGCAAGGGCCAGGGCGCGACGCTGAAGGAAGGCATGTTCTTCACCATCGAGCCGATGATCAATCTCGGCAAGCCGGGCGTGAAAATCCTTTCCGACGGCTGGACGGCGGTGACGCGCGACCGCTCGCTCTCCGCGCAATTCGAACATTCGATCGGCGTTACGGCGGAGGGTTGCGAGATTTTCACCAAGTCGCCGGCGGGCCGCGACTGCCCGCCCTACGCCTGAAGCGGGCGGGCCCATGGGGGACGGGGGCGAAGGAAAGCCGCATTATGCGGGCCACCGTGAAC
>JAGUWA010000295.1 GCA_020062605.1 Parvibaculum sp.
GACCGGCGAAGGGCAGTTCGTGGAAGTGCCGATGCTCGAAGCCGTTACCTCCTTCGTGCTCGCCGAACATTTCTACGACCATGTCTACGATCCGCCGACCGGGCAATGGACCTATGGCCGCATCACCAATCCGGACCGCCGCCCCTATCGCACGAAGGACGGGCATATCGGATTGCTGCCCTATTCCGACAAGCAGTGGGAACAGTTCTTCGAGCTGGCGGGCCGCCTCGACGATTACAAGAACGACGAGCGCTTCAACAACTACAAGGCGCGCACCGTTCATATCCGCGAACTCTATGCGATGATCGAGGAGACAACGGAGACGAAGACGACGGAGGAATGGCTGGCGCTGCTGAAGCCGCTTTCGATTCCGGCCGTGAAGATGAACCGGCTGGACGATCTGCAGGACGATCCGCATCTGAAGGCGGTCGATTTCTTCGCGCGCTACGACCACCCGCATGCCGGGCCCTATTTCGCGCTGAAGCCGCCGGTACGCTTCAGCGAGAGCCCGTCCAGCATTCGCCGCCACCCGCCGCGCCTCGGCGAGCAGACGGAAGAGGTACTCCGGGAAGCGGGGATGAGCGAGGACGAGATCGCGGCGCTGACGGGCGCGAAGACGGCGAAGGTGTGAGTTTTCACCGCGATCGTCATTGCGAGGCCTGAAAGGCCGAAGCAATCCAGGAGCGGCAAGCACGGAGCAAGTGGCTCCTGGATTGCTTCGTCGCTGCGCTCCTCGCAATGACGGAGAATAGAGACGACCACGCCGGGATGAGCAAGGATGAGACATGCCCCTGACCTATCGCGAGTTCAATGCCTTCTGCGGCTCGCTTCCCGCCACGACCCATGTCGTGCAATGGGGCGGCGCGCATGTCTGGAAAGTGGGCGGCAAGGTCTTCGCGATCGGCGGCTGGGAGCGCGGCCACCATCCCGGCATCACCTTCAAGGTCTCCGATATCGGCTGGGAAATGCTGCGGGACGCCGAGGGCTGCCGCCCGGCGCCCTATCTCGCCTCGCGGGGCATGAAATGGATCCAGAGCTACGACAAGGGCCTCGGCAAGCGGGAGCTGAAGGAATATCTCAAGGCCTCGCATGCGCTGGTCGCGGCGGGACTGAGCCGGAAGAAGCGCGCGGAGCTGGGGATCGCGTGACGGGCATATAACGAGGAATGTTTGGGACCGCCCGCCTTGTCCCCTCTCCGCCGCGCGGACATAATGCCGCCAACGAAAAGAAACTCGCCCCCAGAACAAGTGCCTCCAGGGAGACCGCCATGTCCGACGAACTGTTCCCCGTTCCCGCCGAATGGAAGAAGCGCGCCATCGTGGATGCGGAGAAATACCGCAACATGTATGAGGCGAGCGTGAACGATCCGGAGAGCTTCTGGCGGCGCGAGGGGCTGCGGATCGACTGGATGAAGCCCTATACGAAGGTCAAGAACACGAGCTTCGATCCGCATAACGTCTCGATCAAATGGTTCGAGGACGGGACGCTCAACGCGAGCGTGAACTGCGTCGACCGGCATCTGGAGGAGCGCGGCGACCAGGTCGCGATCATCTGGGAAGGCGACGAGCCGGCGGATCACAAGTCGATCACCTACAGGGAACTTCACGGGGAAGTCTGCCGCTTCGCCAACGTGCTGAAGGCCCAGGGCGTGAAAAAGGGCGATCGCGTCACGATCTACATGCCGATGATCCCGGAAGCGGCCTACGCCATGCTCGCCTGCACGCGCATCGGCGCGATCCATTCCGTTGTCTTCGGCGGCTTCTCGCCGGACAGCCTTGCGGGCCGCATTGTCGACTGCGCGTCGAACTGCGTCGTCACCGCGGATGAAGGCGTGCGCGGCGGACGGAAGATTCCCCTCAAGGCGAACACGGACGAGGCGCTGAAGAAGTGCCCCGGCGTGGAGAGCGTGATCGTGGTGAAGCGCACAGGCGGCAGCGTCAACATGGAGAAGGGCCGCGACGTCTGGTACGCGGAGGAGGCGGCGAAGGTTGGCGCGACATGCGCGCCCGAAGAGATGGGCGCGGAAGACCCGCTCTTTATTCTGTATACGTCGGGTTCGACCGGCAAGCCCAAGGGTGTGCTGCACACGACCGGCGGCTATATGGTCTATGCGTCGATGACGCATAAATATGTCTTCGACTATCAGGATGGCGACATCTACTGGTGCACGGCCGATGTGGGCTGGGTGACGGGCCACAGCTACATCGTCTATGGGCCGCTCGCAAACGGCGCGACGACGCTGATGTTCGAGGGCGTGCCGAATTATCCCGATGCCTCGCGCTGCTGGCAGGTGATCGACAAGCACGACGTCAACATCTTCTACACCGCGCCGACCGCGCTCAGGGCGCTGATGCGCGAGGGCGATGCGCCGGTGAAGAAGACGAGCCGCAAGTCGTTGCGCCTGCTGGGCTCGGTCGGCGAGCCGATCAATCCCGAAGCCTGGCTCTGGTATCACCGCGTGGTGGGCGACGGGCGCTGCCCGATCGTCGACACCTGGTGGCAGACGGAGACGGGCGGCATATTGATTTCCCCGCTGCCCGGCGCGACGGCGCTGAAGCCCGGCTCGGCGACCAGGCCCTTCTTCGGCGTGAAGCCCGTGGTGGTCGATACCGAAGGCAAGATGCTGGACGGCGCGACGACCGGCAATCTCTGCATCGATGACAGCTGGCCCGGCCAGATGCGCACCGTCTATGGCGACCATCAGCGCTTCGTCGAAACCTATTTCATCCAGTATCCGGGCCGCTACTTCACCGGCGACGGCTGCCGCCGCGACGAGGACGGTTATTACTGGATCACCGGCCGCGTCGACGACGTGCTGAACGTGTCGGGCCACCGCATGGGCACGGCGGAAGTCGAAAGCGCGCTGGTCGCGCATCCGAAAGTCGCCGAAGCCGCCGTGGTCGGCTATCCGCACGACATCAAGGGACAGGGCATCTATGCCTATGTGACGCTGAACGCGGGCGAGAAGCCGTCGGAAGAACTGCGCAAGGAACTCGTCCAGTGGGTCCGCAAGGAAATCGGCCCCATCGCCTCGCCGGACCTGATCCAGTTTTCGCCGGGCCTGCCGAAAACGCGCTCGGGCAAGATCATGCGCCGCATCCTGCGCAAGATCGCCGAGGACGATTTCTCCAATCTCGGCGACACCTCGACGCTCGCCGATCCGGGCGTGGTCGACGACCTCGTGCATAACCGGCAGAACAAGGCGGGGTAGCATATATAGTAAATAGGGGCACTTTAGCCCCATATTCTGTTGACCTGTCGACGATACGGTGATTTATCGACAGATGAGACGGATATGTTGACGCCTCGGACATATTGTCCGAATATGTCGATAAATTCGGGATTTATCGACATATGAAAAACTGGCATCCAGATAAGCCCTACAATGATCTCCCCCTCCTTCCTCCCAGGGCCGAGGTTGAGACAAAGGAAGTGCTCAAGGCATGCGTGCGGGCGCGCGCCGCACTGGCAGAACTGAAGCAGGCGGCCGAACTCATCCCCAATCAGGCCATTCTCATCAATACGATTCCAACACTGGAAGCCCAGGCAAGCTCGGAAATCGAGAACATCGTCACGACAACCGACAGGCTGTTCCGCTATTCCGGGACAAGTCATGAAGCGCAGGCCGACCCCCCCACGCGCGAAGCCCTGCGCTATCGGCGCGCGCTCCGGACCGGATATATGAGGCTTCGGGAACGCCCACTCTCCACAGCAACGGCGCTCGAAGTTTGCAGCACGATAAAAAGTGTCCAGATGGAGATCCGAAAAGTTCCCGGCACGGCCCTCCAAAACGACTCAACCGGCAAGATCATTTACACACCTCCGGCCGGGGAACCGAAGCTTCAAGAACTTCTGACGAATTGGGAGCATTTCATCCACAGCGATGCAGACGGTCTCGACCCCCTCGTTCGCATGGCGATCATGCATTACCAATTCGAGGCTATCCATCCGTTTACGGACGGAAATGGACGCACGGGCCGCATTCTGAACGTCCTGTATCTCATCGAAAAAGAGCTGCTCGACCTGCCGATACTATACCTGAGCCGGCATATCATCCGTAACAAGATCGACTACTACAGACTGCTTCAGGAAGTCACGACGAAAGGAAACTGGGCCGGCTGGCTGATATATATCCTGAACGGTGTCGCCGAAACCTCCTCCTGGACCACATCGAAAATCCGGGCGATACGGCATCTGAAGCAAATCGCCACCGACTACATAAAGAAGGCGGAACCCCAGATTTACTCGCATGAACTCGTCGAACAAATATTCGAGCAGCCCTATTGCCGCATCTCGAACATTGTCGATGCAGGATTGGCCAGACGCCAAACGGCATCGACCTATCTCAGAAGATTGGCGGATATAGGCGTGCTGTTTGAAGCCAAGGTCGGGCGGGAGAAGCTCTTTGTTCATCCGGCACTGCATGCACTCCTTACGTCGGAAAGCAACGAAATCGAGCCCTACATGCCTCCTCCGAAACTCGGCGTCGATCTGAACAGATTGTTGCGCACCGACAGCTGAGCCTCTTGCACTCACCCGCCATTGCCCCCACCCTTCCGTCTTCTTTTTGGGTCAGGGAGGACATCACATGGCGGACTGGCAGATCGGCGACGTGACGATCACGCGCGTGGTGGAGGTCGAGGCGGCATTGCCGGGCGGCGGCGCGGGCTCGATGGTGGAGAAGGCCTATCCGGACGCCGTGAAGGAGATCGGCTGGAACACCATGCTCGTGGACGGCAAATGGGTGCCGGCCTTCCCGAAGGCATGCTACCTGATCGGCAGGCGCGAATGGGATTTCTGGGCGACCGAGGAGGATGACGACAACGCGCCGGTGCTTGCCGGCAGCGTGCAGCCGATCTTCGATGCAGGCCTCGCGGACCTCGTAAGCGACGATCACCTGGTCTGCGAGGAAGTGCGCCTGCGCCCGACGCCCGGCCACACGCCCGGGCATGTCAGCGTCGTCATCTCCTCGAAGGGCGAGAGCGCGATCATCACCGGCGACCTGATGCACCACCCCTGCCAGATGGCGCGCGCGGACTGGCGCAGCGCCTTCGACAGCGACGGCGACATGGCGGAGAAAACGCGCCATGCCTTCCTCGCCGAAATGGCGGACGGGCCGACCCTCGTCATCGGCACGCATTTCGCGACGC
>JAGUWA010000249.1 GCA_020062605.1 Parvibaculum sp.
ATCGCCACGGGCGGCGGCACAAGCGCCACAGCGGCGAGGATCGCGACACGACGCGCGTGCAGCTCGAACTGCCGCCGCAGGCGATGGAGCGGCTGCAGCAGTTGAAGGAAAAGACGGAAGCCGCGTCCTACGCCGAAGTGATCCGCAATGCGCTCAGGCTTTACGAGGCGCTGATCCAGGAAGCCGAACGCGGCGCCGAGTTCCAGGTGAAGCAGCCGGACGGGACGGCCACGCCTTACAGGATATTTCTGTGAGGTCTCTAATGAGAGCCGTCATTGCGAGGAGGCCGAAAGGCCGACGAAGCAATCCATTGAGCTTCGCGACTTGCGGTATCCTTCCTGTGGATTGCCGCGTCGCGGCTTCGCCGCCCCTCGCAATGACGGATTGGTAAAGATGCAGCGCCTTCACCGGAACGACATTCCTTGTGAAAGCGAAAGGCGGACAGATCAGCCCGCTTCGACCCTTGTCGGCGCGGGAGTTGTGGCGATGCCCGTGGCGGGCGGGGCGGCGCGGACGGGGAGGTGGCAGGTGACGCGGGTGCCGACATCGGGCGCGCTTTCGAGCGTCACCCAGCCGCCGTGAAGTTCCACGAAGGAGCGCACAAGGCTGAGGCCGAGGCCCGCGCCGCGGCGGCGATCCGAACCGCCATGCGCCTCGAAGCGGTCGAAGACATTGCCCTGAAATTCCGGCTTGATGCCGATCCCCGTATCCTCGACATAGAGCTCGACCGAGCTTTCATGCCGCGCGGCGCCGACAATGATGGTGTCGCCGGGGCTCGTGAAGGCGAGCGAGTTGGAGAGCAGATTGATCATGATCTGCTTGATGCGTTTTTCGTCGGCGCGCACCGTGCCGATGTCCTTCGGGCATTCGACCCTGAGGACGACCTTGTTCTTCTGCGCGGGACGCTGCGCGAATTCCTCCGTCGCATAGATGACTTCCGACAGTTCGACATCGGAAAGGTCGAGCGTCATGGCGCCCGCCTCGATGACGGCGAGATCGAGAATGTCGTTCACGACGTCGATCAGCGTTTCGGAACTTTCGAGAATGCCCTGCATGTATTCGTGCTGGCGCGGATTGAGCGTGCCGAACATTTCCGCTTCGAGAATTTCGCCGAAGCCGAGAATGTTGGTGAGCGGCGTGCGCAGCTGGTAGGAGACGTGACTGATGAACTCGGATTTGAGGCGGTCCGCCGTTTCAAGCGCGTCGTTGCGGTCGCGCAGCGCCTGCTCCATCTGCGTCGAATCCGTCACGTCGACATAGGTCATGAGCGTCGCGCCATCCGGCAGCGGCACCATGGCGTAGTCGACGACCGTGCCGTCCGGCCGAAGGAGCCGGCCCGTCTGCGGCGTGCGCATGCCCGACATGCCGGTGACGCCGTTCCTCAGTGCCTCCCGTTCGCGCTCGTCGGCCATGAGCGGGCGGCAAAGCTCGATCAGTTCGTTCACATGCGGTTCGCCGGCGAGCTTGTCCTCGTCGAGCGCCCAGATGTTGAGGAAGGCGGGATTGAAGAGCTTCAGACGCCCGTCGGAGCCGAACACCGCCACACCTTCATAGAGATGGTCGATCGTCTCGCGCTGGACGCGGGCGAGCGTGTTGTAGGAGCTTTCGAGGTTCAGCCGCTCGGTGACGTTTTCATAGAGATAGATGACGCCGCCGAAGGGGTGAGCCTGCGCAAGCACCTTGACGGTGCGCCCGTCCGGCAGATGCCAGAACTCCTCGAGCGGCTCGGTCGAGGTGTAGATTTCCATGCGGCCCTGCTTCCAGGCCTGGAAGTTCGCCTGTTCGGGCAGGCGGCGGCGCGCACGCAACTCGTCGAGAATTTCATTGTCGGAGGGGCCGCCGTCGAGCCATTGCGGGTCGAGGCCCCAAAGCGTTTCGTAGGCGCGGTTGTGGAAGGTGAGGCGCTTGTCCGGCCCGCAGATCGCGACCGCCGTCGTCACGCGGTCGAGCGTCGCGGCATGGCTTTCGATGTGGCGGCGAAGCTTGGCTTCCGCCTCGTCGAGATCCGACACATCGATGGCGATGCCGGCGACGCCGTCGGAGAGGCGTTGTTCGACGATGTCGAGGGCGCGGCGCTCGCCCGCCATGATGGCGTGGCTG
>JAGUWA010000392.1 GCA_020062605.1 Parvibaculum sp.
CGGCCGCGCGCGGCATGGTCGTCGGCACGCACGGTTCGACCTTCGGCGGCAATCCGCTGGCGATGGCGGTGGCAAGCGCGGTGATGGACCTCGCGCTCGACGAGAACTTCCTTCCGCACGTGAACATGCTCGGCCTCAAGCTTCGCCAGAAGCTCGCCATGCTCGCCGACCAGTACCCCCGCGTGATCGAAAGCGTGCGCGGCGAAGGCCTGATGCTCGGCCTCAAGTGCCGGGTGCCGAATACCGATCTCGTGGCAGCATTGCGCGAGGAGAAGATGCTGACGGTGGGCGCGGGCGACAATGTGGTCCGCCTTCTGCCGCCGCTCATCATCGAGGAAGTGCACCTCGAAGAGGCGATGGAAAAACTTGGCCGGGCTTGCGCGAAGCTCGACGCGGCGCTCGGCGAGAAGCCCGCCGCCGCAGGAGCGACATCATGAGCCCGCGGCATTTTCTCGATCTCGATGACGTCACGCCGGTCGACATCCGGGCGATCCTCGAAAGCTCGAAGAAGCGCAAGGCCGGGCGTGCCGGTCTCGGCCAGGCCGAACCCGACGCGGACAAGCCGCTCAAGGGCAAGCTTCTCGCGATGCTTTTCGAAAAGCCGTCGACGCGGACGCGCGTTTCCTTCGACGTCGCCATGCGTCAGCTCGGCGGCGAAACGCTGCTGCTGAACGGCAACGACACGCAGCTCGGCCGCGGCGAAACCATCGCCGACACGGCCCGCGTTCTCTCGCGCTATGTCGACGCGATCATGATCCGCACCACCGACCACAAGCACCTGCTGGAGCTTGCGGAATATGCGAGCGTGCCCGTCATCAACGGCCTCACCGACCGCTCCCATCCCTGCCAGTTGATGGCGGACGTGATGACCTTCGAGGAGCACAAGGGGCCGATCAAGGGACGGCGCATCGCCTGGGTCGGCGACGGCAACAACATGGTGACGTCCTGGATACAGGCCGCCGCCCAGCTTGAATTCGAGCTGCGGCTTGCCTGTCCGCGCGAACTCGCACCGAGCGCGGACGCGATCTCCTGGGCGAAGTCCCGGAACGCGGACATCCTGCTCACGACCGATCCCTATGAAGCGGTGAAGGATGCTGATTGCGTCAATGCCGATACCTGGGTCTCGATGGGCGACAGCGAGGAAACGGCCTCGCGCCGTCACAACCTTCTCGCTCCCTATCAGGTGAACGAGCGCCTGATGGCGGCTGCGGGCAAGGAGGCGATCTTCATGCACTGCCTGCCCGCGCATCGAGGTGAGGAAGTGATTGCCGATGTGATCGACGGGCCGGCCTCGGTCGTTTTCGACGAGGCCGAGAACCGGCTTCACGCGCAAAAGGGCGTTCTCGCCTGGTGCTTCCAGTGAAACACGTAGAGCAGCATCGAGAGTTTCCGTGAGCAGTTCGGACGGCACCGGCATCGACGACCTCGTACAACCGTTCCAGATCGAGGATCTGGGCATTCGCGGCCGGATCGTCCGCCTGGGCCCGCTGGTCGACCGCGTGCTGACGAGCCACGCCTATCCCGAACCCGTCTCGCGACTCCTCGGCGAAGCGCTGGCGCTCACCGCCATGATCGGCTCCGCGCTGAAATTCGACGGCCGCTTCATCCTGCAGACGCAGAGCAACGGGCCGGTGAACATGATCGTCGCGGACTATGAGGCGCCGGGAAAACTGCGCGGCTATGCGATGATGAATTCGGAGCGGCTTGCCGAGGCGATCGGTGCGGGCCGCACCGGCCCGGCGGACCTGATGGGCGAAGGACATCTTGCGCTCACCATCGACCAGGGTCCGGACATGGAGCGCTATCAGGGTATCGTGGCGCTCCTTCCGGGCGGCCTCAGCCACAGCGCACACGAATATTTCGCGAATTCAGAACAGGTTGCGACGCGCATCCGCCTCGCGGCGGGCCCCTTCTATCACCGCGAAGCGACAGGGCCGGAAAAGAACTGGCGCGCGGGCGCCATCATGATCCAGCACATCGCGCGGGATGGCGGCCTCACCGGCTATCGCGAAGACCGGGACGAAAGCCCTTATACGGACGAAGAGGAAGCCTGGAACCGAGCCTCGATCCTGCTCGACACGGTGGAGGATCACGAACTCCTCGATCCCGACCTCGAACCGAACCGGCTGCTCTATCGCCTGTTTCACGAGGATGGCGTGCGCGCCTTCGATCCGGCGCCGGTGGAATTTTCCTGCCACTGTTCGCGCGAGCGCATGACCTCCGTACTGCGCTCCTTCGGCAGCCATGAAATAGACGAAATGGTGCAGGAGGGTGTCATCACCGTGACCTGCGAATTCTGCAGCGAGGTCTACATCTTCGAGCCCGCCGAATTGAAGGAAGGGCTGAACTGAACGAGGCCCTTGAAGTGAACCGTCCCGAACGCTCCGGCTCCTTTCTGCCACGCGCCCTCTGCCTGGCGCTGCTTCTTCCCGTTCTTGCCGCCTGTGCCGGCGATCCGCCGCCATCCACCCGACCGGCCTCCGTTTCCTTCGAGGCAAGGCCTGCATTGCGCATCGACATCGCAAACGTGACGACCGACAGCCGGTTCAATTCCTCCGGCCGCGAGCCTTATGTCGAGCATCTTCACAAGGTGACGCCTTCGACCATCGCGCGGGGCTGGGCGGACGCACGCCTCGTCGCGAGCGGTAATCGCGGCACGGCGGTGCTCACCGTTCTCGACGGCACGGTGACGCAGGAGCGGCTCGAAAAGAAAGGCGGCCTTACCGGCCTTTTCGGCGACCAGCTCGACACGCGGTTGAAGGCCCGCCTCAAGGCGCGTCTCGCCGTGGAGCGTCCGACGCCGGACGGCGGGTTGGGCACGTGGTCGGCGGAGGTCGACGTGACCGCCGAACGCACGGTTCTCGAAAGCGCAAGCCTCAACGAGCGCGATGCCGCCTATGCGGCGTTGATGCAGGCGCTGGCGGCGAAATTCGACACCGAGCTGACGGCGGAAGTGCAGCGCAGTATGGGCCCGGTGCTGAGGTAGCTGTTAGAGCGGCCGTCCCGACACGAAGTCGGCGAGGCGCCGCATGAAGGTCTCGCATTCGGCGATCTGCGAAAGTTCGATGAATTCGTCGGGCTTGTGTGCCTGCGCGATGTCGCCGGGACCGCAGACGACGGTCGGAATGTCCGCAAGCTGAAAGAGCCCGGCTTCCGTGTTGTAGGAAACGGCCTCCGCCGAGTTGCACTGCGCGAGCTTCATGACCAGCGTTTCGCCCGGATCGCCGTCAAGGGCGGCGAGCCCCGGCGATTGTGCGCGGGCCACTGTCTCGATTTTCGCGCCGGGGAAGATGGCGCGCATACGCGGCAGCACCTCCTCTTCCGCATAGGCGTTGAAGCGGGTGATGATCTCCGTAGGGTCGGTATCCGGCAGCGAACGATATTCCCAGAGGAAAGAGCAGCTTTTTGGAATGATGTTGAGCGCCGTTCCGCCCTTGATAGTGCCGACATTGATCGTCGTATAGGGCGGGCTGAAGCGGCCAGACGCGTCGCCGCGCTCGCGCATTTCCGCAGCGAGCGTCATCAGGAAGGAAATGAGTTCCACCGCATATTGAATGGCGCTGACGCCGAGATGCGTCTGGCTCGAATGGAATTCGAGGCCCGTCACTTTCGTGTTGTAGGACTGGATACCCTTGTGCGCGTTCACGACCTTCATGGATGAAGGCTCGCCGACGATGACGACCTGGGGGCGCGGCAGCTCGCGGATGATGCTTTCGATCATCGGGCGGACACCGAGGCAGCCGACTTCCTCGTCATAGGAAAGCGCGAGGTGGACCGGCACCTTCGGCCCGCCCTTCAGGAACTTCGGCACATAGGCGAGCGCGATGGCAATGAAGCTCTTCATGTCGCTCGCCCCGCGTCCGAAAAGCCTGCCGTCCTTCTCGACGATGCCGAAGGGGTCGCTCGACCAGTCCTGCCCTTCGACAGGAACGACATCCGTATGTCCGGAAAGCACGATACCGCCGGGCTCCGCTTCGTCCCCGAGCGTTGCGAAGAGATTGGCTTTGGTGCCGTCCTCGTTCATCACCCGCCGCGACGGGACGCCATGGCTTGCGAGATAGCTTTCGACGAATTCGATCAGCGCCAGATTGGAAAGATGGCTCGTCGTGTCGAAGGAGACGAGCTTCTCGATCATCTCCCGGGGCGTGAAGATTTGCGGCGAGGCCATGGGCACCGGTTTCCAGCATTAGAGGACGGCGATAACGTGCGTCATCCTAAACCGGTGCGGCGCGGGAAGCGAGGCGTGCGAGGTTTTAGTGCAGCATCCGCATCGCATGTGGGCAATCGAGCGAGAAGGCGGGGATGTCGACCTCGAAGGTCTCGCCCGCATCGGTCTCCATCTCGTAGTTGCCGAACATGATGCCCGACGGAGCGCCGAGCGGTGTGCCGCTCGTATATTCGAAGGTTTCGCCGGGCTTGAGCACCGGCTGTTCGCCGACAACGCCGGGCCCGCGCACTTCATGCACATGCCCGCAAGCATCCGTGATCTTCCAGTAGCGCGCGCGCAGCTTCACCGTTTCACGTCCGCGATTCTCGATCGTGACGTGATACGCCCAGACGTAATAGTCCTGCTCGGGTTCGGACTGGTCCTCGAGATAGGTCGGCTCGACCAGAATATTGATGGACCGGGTCATGGCGCTGTACATCGGGCGATCCTTGCACGAAGACGTCTGTGAATGCGGGACCCGGCTTTCTGGCCGCGTCCTGCAAGGGATATGTACCGCATCGTGCCTTCCGGCAAGTTGCCGAAAAACCTTTCCCCCGCAGGATTAAAACCTTAGCGGATACACTCTAACTTCCTGTTAATGGCGGCGATTTTGAGGCGCAGGGTTAACGCTTTACGCCAGCGCCCTCTCCATGTCCTCGATCAGGTCGGCGGAGTCTTCGAGCCCGACCGACAGCCGCACCAGGCCCTCGTTGATGCCGAGCTCCTCGCGCACGTCTTGTGTGAGCCGTTGATGGGTGGTTGTTGCGGGATGCGTGATGAGGCTCTTCGAGTCGCCCAGATTGTTCGAAATCTTGACGACCTGCAGCGCATTGGCAAAACGGAAGGCGCCGGCCTTTCCGCCCTTCACCTCGAAGGCGACGATGTTGCCGCCGGCCTCCATCTGCCTCTTCGCGAGATTATGCTGCGGATGGCTCGGCAACCCCGGATAGAAGACGCGCTCGATCCCCTTGTGTCCTTCGAGGAACCGCGCCACGGCCTCGGCGTTTCGGGCATGTTCCCGCACACGCAGGTCGAGCGTCTCGAGGCTCTTGAGCATCACCCAGGCGTTGAACGGGCTGAGGCTCGGGCCTGTCTGGCGCAGGAAGTTCGCAAGATGGTCGGTAATGAACTGCTGGTCGGCCAGCACGACGCCGCCGAGGCAGCGGCCCTGGCCGTCGATATGTTTCGTCGCCGAATAGACGACGACATCCGCGCCGAGCTCCATCGGCCGCTGCAGGGCCGGTGTCGCGAAGACATTGTCGATGACGAGTTTTGCGCCCGCCGCATGCGCGATATCGGCGACCGCCCTGATGTCGATGATCTCGAGCGTCGGGTTCGACGGCGTTTCGAGAAACAGCACCTTGGTGTTCGGCCGCACGGCCTTCTTCCAGGCGTCGATGTCGCGCCCGTCGACAAGCGTCGAGTTCACGCCGAAGCGCGGCAGCAGGTCTTCCACGATGTAGCGGCACGAGCCGAAAAGGGCGCGCGACGAGAGCACATGGTCGCCGGCTTTGAGATAGCAGAGCAGGGCGGAGGTCACGGCCGCCATGCCGGTCGCGGTCGCGCGGGCGTCTTCCGCCCCTTCGAGTGCCGCCATGCGCTCCTCGAACATGCGCACCGTCGGGTTGGAGAAGCGGCTGTAGACGAAGCCCGGCTCCTCGTTCTTGAAGCGCCGCTCGGCAGCCTCCATGGAGTCGTAGACATAGCCAGACGTGAGGAACAGGGCCTCGCTGGTTTCGCCGAAAGGCGTGCGGTTCGTGCCGCCATGAACGGCCTCAGTGCGGGGCCGAAGCGTCCGGCCGTCTCGTGTCGTCTTGCTCATCCGGGCTACCCCATAAAAAAACCCCGACCGTATGGGATCGGGGCTCGCGTCCCGACCTTTTTAGCGAGTTGTTTAACGTGGCCGCAAGCCGGTCGGCTCAAATCACCACGGGATCGGGCGCATTTAAGGGGGAGGGGGCACCCCCGTCAAGGCTCGATTACGCGAGCCGGCCTTCCGGGCTTTCCCCGTCCTGCCGCGGCAACTATAAACGAGGCTTGAAAAGACGAGGCGGGCAAGGCCCGCCGCCCCGAGGGATTTCATGACAAAAGCGGCGGACGATCTCTTTCCCCATCACAACGACGAGCCCCGCCGCGTCGGCCCCGGCCAGTTGCACACGACGGGCATTCTGCCGTCGCACGGCATTGCGACGCTGATCCGCGAAAAGGAAATCTGGGGCGGTCATGAAATCGACCCGAGCCAGCTCCAGCCCGCAAGCCTCGATCTCCGGCTGGGGGCCACCGCCTACCGTCTGCGCGCCTCCTTTCTGCCGGGCCCGGAATGCGGCGTGATGGAGCGCGTCGAGGAGCTGATGCTCCACAAGATCGACCTGAGCGAAGGCGCCGTGCTCGAAACGGGCTGCGTCTATCTCGTGCCGCTCGTCGAGGCGCTTGCGCTTTCGGAGCGGACCTCGGCCTCGGCGAACCCGAAGAGCTCGACCGGACGTCTCGATGTTTTCACGCGTCTCATCACCGATTTCTGCAACGAGTTCGATCAGGTGGCGGCGGGTTACAAGGGGCATCTCTATCTGGAAATCAGCCCGCGCACCTTCCCGATCCTCGTGCGCCCCGGTTCGCGTCTCGCGCAGATCAGGTTCCGCCGCGGCACGCACACCTGCACCGATGCGGAGATGAAGCGGCTCCATGAGGAGTTGCGGCTCGTCGACGGCGAGGCCGATATCGACGGCGGCATCGCCCTCACGGTCAATCTGCGGACGGAGGCGGAGGACGAGATTGTCGGTTATCGCGCGAAGCGGCACTCCGGCGTCATCGACGTCGACAAAGTGAAAGCCTACGACGTGCGCGACTTCTGGGACCCGGTGCATGTACGCCCTGGCAAGGGGCTTATTCTCGACCCGGACGAATTCTATATCCTCGCCTCCGCCGAGGCGCTGCACATTCCCGCGACCCATGCGGGCGAGATGGTGCCCTACAATCCGCTGGTCGGTGAGTTCCGTGTGCACTACGCCGGTTTCTTCGACCCCGGCTTTGGCGCGCGCGAGGCCGGCGGCGCGGGCAGCCGCATCGTCCTCGAAGTGCGCTCACACGACGTGCCCTTCATTCTCGAGCACGGCCAGATCATCGGCCGCTTCGTGCTCGAACGCCTGACGGACCGGCCCTCCGTTCTATATGGATCGGGGCTCGGCTCGAACTACCAGCGCCAGGGTCTCAAGCTCTCCAAGCACTTCCGCACGGGTTGAAGGGCGGCATCGTTCAGCCATGCGCGCCTTCTCCCGCCTCGCTCTCGCCTTTCTCGTGCTCGTCGCCTGCGACACGGCCGGCCGTGTCATCGTCTGGGGGCTTTCGCTGCCCGTGCCCGGCACGGTCGTCGGCATTCTCATCCTGCTTGCCGCCATCGTGGCGCTGCGGCGCGTGCCGGAGCCGCTGAAAGAGATGGTGGAATTCCTGCTCGCCCATCTCAATTTCTTCTACATTCCGGCGGGAGTCGGCGTGATGGCCTATGCGGCGCTTCTCGCCGACGACCTTTGGCCGATCCTCATCGCGCTTTTCGCGAGCACCTTCCTTGCGATGTTCGCGGCCGGACTTGCCTTTCAGGTCGTTGCACGGTTCACCGGCGGCAAGGGCGACGGCGCATGAGTGATATCGGCATCAAGCTGATTTATTGGGACAGGGTTCTGGAGGCGGGCTTCTGGATCCTGCTGACCCTCTTCTTCTATTACCTCGCGCTTCGCATCCAGCGCGCGCTCGGCGGTACGCCGCTTGCCAATCCGGTTCTTCTCGCATCGGCCCCGATCATCGCCCTGCTTTCGGCGGCGGACATCTGGGTCGGTGACTATCAGATGGGCGGTCAGGCGCTCATCTGGCTGCTGGGGCCGGCAACAGTCGGGCTCGCGGTGCCGCTCTATCGCAATTTCGCCCGCGTGCGGTCGGCGCTGGTTCCGATGGCCGTTTCGCTTGTCGTGGGATCGGCGGTCGCGGTGCTCTCTGCCGTCCTCATCGGCGATGCGATGGGCGCAAGCCTCGAAACGGTACGCTCGCTGGCGCCGAAATCCGTGACGACGCCGATCGCCATGGGGATCGCGGAGGAGATCGGCGGTTATGCCTCGCTCACCGCGGCCTTCGTCATCATCACCGGCATCATCGGGGCGGTCTTCGGTGCGATGTTTTTCAATTTCTGCCGCATAAGCGATGCGCGCGCTCGCGGCTTCGCGATGGGCATCGCCGCCCATGGCATCGGCACCGCGCGCGCCTTTCAGGAAGATGAGGTCTCGGGAACCTTCTCCGGCGTTGCGATGGCCTTGAACGGCATCGTGACGGCGCTCATCCTGCCTTTGCTCTGGCTTGCCTTCGCAGGCTGAGAAGCAGGCTGAGAAGGAGAATTGCGCGACCGGAGGGGGGTGGGGGGAGAAAGCCGGCCGCGCAATCCGGACGGAAACTCAAAGGTGGTTCGGGTTTCCGTCGTAGATCTGGAATTCGACTTCGCTGACACCCTTTTCGCTATAGCGGTGCAAGGTGCCCTTGCTGTCGATGGTGTAATCGAAGCAGCCGCTGTCGCGGCCCGAGCCGAGGAGGATGCAGAACTTGCCGTCCTTGACCTCCCAATGCCCGCTGTACCTCGACCAGTTACCAGCCATGCGGCAGGCGCGCTCAGCGCCATGGATGAGGCCTTCCTCATCGTAGTACTCGCGGAAATCGTTGCGGCCCACGCCGCATTCGCGGTAACGGCCTTCGATGGTGTTGCCAACCACGACTTTCGCCACCTCTTCGCCCGTCATGTAGACCTGGGCGAAGGCGGAACCGGCCAGCATGCTTGCCAGGATGCAACCGGCCATCAGAAACGACGTCGATTTCATGTCTTGTCTCCTCGCTACGGGACGGGAGGAACATTCATTCCGTCTAGGCGAGAAGACTTGCACCGCAAGGCGCAAGATTCATTGACTGAAGTCAATAATCGGGAAAGCGGCGTTCTGCCGCACTCAGCCCATCAGGCCGAGCAGCTTGCACCGCCGAGGACGCAGAATTTCGCGCAATGCGGGTGGTTGAGTTTTACCGGCGAGAGGCTCTCGCGGAGCGTCTGTCCCATTTCGAACTGCGGATCGTCCGGCAGCAGCGTGCAAGCGACCAGGACAGGCGCCGCCGCGCCTTTCCGCTTCACGGCCATGCGGCTCGTTGCGCACATCATGTCGTCAGGATTCTTGTGCAGGATGTCCCAGCACGCCGTCGTGATTTCCGGCACCTCCGCCCGTTCGTCCATCTCGGGAAAGAGGAGAAGCGCGGAAGGGTCGTCCGCATCGAGCGCGATCCCCTCGCGGGCGAGGAAGACGGCATAGCCCGCACGCTCGTCGGCTTCGGTTTCGCCGGAGATCGTGCGCCCGGCAATGGCGAGAGAAAATCCGTTGGCGGCGAGCCAGCGCAATCCCTCGACCGCCTTCGCGAAGCTGCCCTTCCCGCGCTCGGCGTCGTGCAGCGCCTCGGTGTGATGGTCGACGCTCACCCGGAGTTTCAGCGCGTCGCCGAACCTTTCGCGAAGCGAGACGAGGCCCTGCTTCACTTTCGGCCTCATCATCGGCTGCATCGCATTGGTGAGGATGAGCGTGTCGTGCCCGCGCGCCAGCGCATCTTCCATCATGGCCAGCATGTCCGGGTTCATGAAAGGCTCGCCGCCGGTGAAGCCGATCTCCGGCAAGGATTGCCCACTCTCCGCCGCAATCGCCGCGGCTTCGTCGAAGAGCCGCGCCGCATCCGCAGCGGTGAAATAGACGAGCCGGTCTTCCGTTGGACTTGAATGGATATAGCAGTTGGCGCACTCGATGTTGCAGAGCGTGCCCGTGTTGATCCACAGCGTCTCGATCCGCCGGAAGGTGACGGAGGCGCGCGCCTCGCCCTTGGCGGTAATGTCCGGATGATTGAATTTGATCGGTGTTGCGTCGTTCATGGGGAAAAGCTAGCACCGCCGCTGGCCTTGGCCATTCACAAATCCGGGAGGATCGGTAGTCTTTCCGCGAGCAAAGGGGGCGGCAATGCAGCACGAATTGGGCGAGGGCGATCTTCTGGACGCGGAGGGACGCCTCGCCGAGGCGGGCTGGGCGCGGCGCGAGGTCC
>JAGUWA010000017.1 GCA_020062605.1 Parvibaculum sp.
CGATGCCTTCCTCGCAGGGGACGTCGACACCCACGAACTCCCGCATGGCGACATCCACCCCTCGAACCTCTCGCGCCGCGCCATCGCCGTGCAGCTCCTCATCGGCATCATCGGCTTGCCCATCGGCGCCCGCCTCGTCGTCGATGGCGGCACAGAGATCGCGCAGGTCTTCGGCGTATCGGACGCGGTGATCGGCCTCTCCCTCATCGCCGTCGGCACCTCGCTGCCGGAGCTTGCGACCTCCGTCATGGCGGTCTTCCGCCGCAACGACGATGTGGTCGTGGGCAACATCATCGGCAGCAACATCATGAACATTCTCGCCATTCTCGGCGTAACCGCGCTCATCGGGCCGCTGCCCGTTTCACCGGACTTTCTGACCTTCCATCTCTGGGTGATGCTTGCGGCGGTGGTCGTGCTCCTGCCTTTCGCCATGACGGGCGGAAAGGTCGGGCGCGGCGCCGGTGTCTTCTTCCTTGCGGGCTATGGCGCCTATCTCTATGCCATGTTCGCCATGGGCCACCTGCCCGACGCATTGTGAGAGAAGCGATTTGAGCGAACCGAAGACCGCACTGGTAACGGGAGCCGCCCGCCGCATCGGGCGTTCCATGGCCCTTGCGCTGGCCGAGGACGGATGGTCCGTCGCGCTCTGCATCCGCCATGACCGTGCGGACGATGACGCCCGCGAAGTCCTGCGCGAAATCGAGGCCAAAGGCGCGCGCGCCGTCGTCCTCAAGGCCGACCTCGCGGACGAGGAAGCGACCGCCTCCCTCGTGCCCGATGCCGTGAAGGCGCTCGGCCCCCTCTCCCTCATCGTCAACAACGCCTCGGAATTCAAGCCCGACGAAGCCGCCACCATGACCGCGGCCTCCTGGCGCGAACACATGGACGTCAATCTGCGCGCACCCGCCTTTCTGGCCCAGGCCTTCGCGGCGCAGCTTCCCGCCGGCGTCGAAGGCAACATCGTCAACATCATCGACCAGCGCGTCTGGGCGCCCACGCCGCGCTTCTTTTCCTACACCATCAGCAAGATGGCGCTCTGGGACATGACGCAGGTCATGGCCCGCTCGCTCGCGCCCCGCATCCGCGTCAATGGCATCGGCCCCGGCCCGACGCTTGCGAATGCGCGCCAGTCGGCGGCGGATTTCGAGCGCCAGACGCGCGCCACCATTCTCGGGCGCGGCACCACGCCGGAGGAGATTTGCACCGCGCTTCGGTTTATTCTCGCCTCGCCCGCCATGACCGGGCAGATGATCGCGCTCGACGGCGGCCAGCACCTCGCCTGGGAAACGCCGGACGTGATCGGTATTTCGGAGTAGAACTCTCGGCATGAGCCAACCGGAAAACGTAACCCCCCTGAAGATCGCGAATGCCGAACGGGCCATCCGCCACGTTTTCGTGCGCGACCTCCTGCTCGATGCGCATATTGGCGTCTACAAGCACGAAAAGGGCGGCACCCAGCCGGTCCGCGTCAATATCGACCTCACCGTGGCGGAAGCCGTGCATGGCGACAGCCTCGACAACGTCGTCTGCTATGCGACCGTGGTGGACCGCATCAAATCCATCGTCGCCGAGGGCCATCTGAACCTCGTCGAAAGCCTTGCCGAGCGGATCGCCGGTTCCTGTCTCGAGGACGAACGGGTACGCGTGGCGCGCGTCCGGGTGGAGAAGCTCGCCGCCATTTCCGAGGCCGCCAGCGTGGGCGTCGAGATCGAGCGCGTGCGCCATCATTCCTGACGCTGCAATCTCTCCAGAAAGCGGCAATGGAATCAACGGTTTGGGGATTTCAAATGCCGCACACGGAGGGTTTGTACACAGCAGCGCACGCAGGTGAAACCGGTTCGGCGAGACTCCACCGTTCATCTCGTTAAGTGAAACGGCGAATACCATAGGTCAGAAAAACCCATATATTTCAATGCTTTAAAATGGGACGGGTTTTCCGGCGGCGTCACATATCTTAATTATTACAAGACGTTGACAGTGCGGAGCCGGTTCCAGCCCCAACTCTGTCAACAAACTTATCCACAGGTCTGGAGGGATGTTTCCACCTCCCTTCATCCCCGCGCCGCCCGTCCTGCCTCCCCCTTGCGGGGAGGCCCAAAAATCGCCGGGAAGCAGCGATTTTTGGGGTGGGGGTCTGGAGGGTCGGCAAATCCGCTGAAATCTGCGGGTTTCGCGGCGCCGGACCCCGCGCCAAAGGAAACCGGGCGGTGTTATACAGGCCACATGAGCGACAACGACCAGACAACCGATTCCGGCCAGGAGACGCCCGCCCCGGCGTCCTCCGGCGCCGTCCTGATCGCGGAAAAGGTGAAACTCCTGCCCGACAGCCCGGGCGTCTATCGCATGTACGACGCCAAGGGCGAGCTTCTCTATGTCGGCAAGGCGCGCAGCCTGAAGAAGCGGGTCGCGAGCTATGCCAAGCTCGGCGGCCATTCCAACCGCATCGCCCGCATGATCGCCTCGACCGCGCAGATGGAGTTCATCTCCACGGCGACCGAGACCGACGCCCTGCTGCTCGAAGCCAACCTCATCAAGCGGCTGAAGCCGCGCTACAACGTGCTCATGCGGGACGACAAGTCGTTCCCCTATATCCTGCTGACGGGAGATCACGCCTTTCCCCAGGTCGTGAAACATCGCGGTTCCCGCTCGCGTCCGGGCGACTATTTCGGTCCCTTCGCAAGCGCCGGCGCGGTGACGGCAACGCTCAACGCCCTGCAAAGGGCCTTCCTGCTGCGCTCCTGTTCCGACAGCGTCTTCGAAAGCCGCACGCGCCCCTGCCTCCTCTTCCAGATCAAGCGCTGCAGTGCCCCCTGCACGGGCGAGATCGACGAAAAGGGTTATGCGGAACTCGTCGCCGAGGCGGGCGCCTTCCTCAAGGGGCGCAGCCGCAAGACGCAGCAACAGCTTGTCGAGCTGATGGACAAGGCCTCTGCCGATCTCGACTTCGAGCGCGCCGCGATCTATCGCGACCGCATCAGGGCGCTCACCCAGATCCAGCAGCATCAGGGCATCAACCCCCGCACCGTGACCGAAGCCGATGTCTTCGCCGCCTGGTCGGAGGGCGGGCAGACCTGTGTGCAGGTCTTCTTCTTCCGTGCCGGCCAGAACTGGGGCAACCGCGCCTACTTCCCGCGCCACGACAAGGAACTGTCGACGGAAGAAGTGCTCGATGCCTTCCTCGCCCAGTTCTACGAAGACCGCCCGCCGCCCCGCATGGTGCTGCTGAGCCACGAGGTGCCGGGCCAGGCCCTCCTCGCCGAGGCCCTCACCATCAGGGGCGGACGGAAAGTCGCCGTCGGCAGGCCCCGGCGCGGCGAGAAACGCGAACTTGTCGATCACGCCCTCACCAATGCGCGCGAGGCGCTCGGCCGCCGCCTCGCCGAAAGCTCGACGCAGCGCAAGCTCCTCGAAGGTGTCGCCGAGGTTTTCGGCCTCGAACAGCCACCCCGCCGTATCGAGGTCTACGACAACAGCCATATCTCGGGCACCAAGCCCGTCGGCGGCATGATCGTCGCGGGGCCCGAGGGCTTCATGAAAAACCAGTACCGGAAGTTCAACATCAAGGGCGAGGACATCGAGCCGGGCGACGACTACGCCATGATGCGCGAGGTGCTGACGCGCCGCTTCACCCGTCTTCTCAAGGAAAGCGAGAGCGCCACGGACAGCGAAACGCTCTGGCCCGACCTCATTCTCATCGACGGCGGCGCCGGGCAGTTGAAGGTCGCGCTCGATGTTCTGGCGGAACTCGGCATCGGCAATGTCATGGCGGTCGGCGTCGCCAAGGGACCGGAACGCGATGCGGGCCGCGAGCGCTTCTTCATGGCGGAACGGCAGGACTTCATGATGGAGCCGCGCAATCCCGTCCTCTACTACCTCCAGCGCCTGCGCGACGAGGCGCATCGCTATGCGATCGGCAGCCACCGCGCGCGCCGCTCCAAGGCAATCGGCGTCAACCCGCTCGACGAGGTGCCCGGCATCGGCCCGGGCCGCAAACGCGCCCTGTTACAGCATTTCGGCTCCGCCCGCGCCGTCGCCCGCGCGGGCCTTTCCGATCTCGAAGCCGTGGACGGTATCAGCGCCAGGGTGGCGCGTGCCGTTTATGATCACTTTCACGGAAATCCGGACGGTTCACCCTGAAGGAATTCTGCTCTCCCCCTCGCGACATGTCGGCAGGTGATGTTAAGCTGGCGCGATCACATCGGAGCGGACTGCACATGGCGACCAACCTGCCCAATCTGCTGACTTACTTCCGCATCGCGCTGGTTCCCGCCATCGTGCTGTGCTTCTACATCCCCGGCTATACGTCGCATTGGGTCGCGCTCGGGCTCTTCATCGTCGCGGCCATCACGGATTTTTTCGACGGCTATCTCGCACGCGCATGGGAGCAGCAATCCAATCTCGGCCGGATGCTCGATCCCATTGCCGACAAGCTGCTGGTCGCCGTCGTGCTGATCGCCCTCACATGGCAGGGCGTCATCGCCGGATTTTCCCTGTGGGCCGCGATCATCATTCTCTGCCGCGAGATTCTCGTCTCCGGCCTGCGCGAATTCCTGGCGGAGCTGCGCGTCAGCGTCCCCGTTACCCAGCTCGCGAAATGGAAAACGACCATCCAGATGGTCGCGCTGGGTTTTCTCCTCGCCGGTCCCGCCGCCGACAGGATCGTGCCCGGCACGACCGAAGCCGGCATCACTCTGCTCTGGGCGGCCGCGGTCCTCACGATCTACACAGGCATCGACTATTTCCGCGCTGGCGTGCAGCACCTCGGCGACAGCAAACCGGAACACCGCCCGGCGGCACCGTCGGCGGCGGCCACCGAACGGGAAGGACGGACGTGAAGCTGCTTTATTTCGCCTGGGTCAGACAGAAAGCCGGTGTCGCGGAAGAAGACGTGACGC
>JAGUWA010000161.1 GCA_020062605.1 Parvibaculum sp.
CTTCCCCGAGCCGGAAGTGCCGCGCGACGAAAACGGCAAGCGCCCGCGCGGGAAAGCCAAGGCCCCTGCCCGCAAACGGGCCTACACGTCGCGCGCGCTGCGCGACCTCGAAGGCTGGCTTCGTCCGAAAGCGGAAGCCGCCGAATAGTCAGATCCGGTTCGTGATGTTGCGCCCCATCAGCCGGAGCTGACGCCGGTAAGCAGGCACCTCAACCGGCGTCTTGAATGGATCGAAGCCTGGCGCCGTCATGAGATTCAGATAACGATCGCAAAGCGAGGCAGGCAACAGCGCCGGGAGAAGCGCCGCGTCGTAGCGTGCGGCGCGCGCGGAAGAGAGATGCTCGCGCGCGCGGGACGCCACATCCATGATCGCGCCGCGCAACTCCTCGTTCATCTTGCCCGCAAGCACATCATGCGGATCGACATTGCGCGCGAGCAGAATGTCGGCGGGCAGCATCAGCCGTCCCTGCGAGGCATGAAGGGGAAGCGCGCGCAGAAGACCTGTCAGCGCATAAGCGATGCCCGCATGACGGATCGCCTCTGCTGCCGCCTCCGCCTTTTCCGCATCGATCGCCTGTGCGGCGAGCCGCATCACGGAGGAGGAGGTCGCCTCGGCATAAGCCTCAAGCGCGCCCATGTCTTCGAAGACATCTTCGGACAGATCGCGTTCGCGTGCATCCGCAAGGCCCGCGAGCGCGCCGGTCGCAAAGGCATCTGCCTCATGGAGCGCGACGGCCGCGGCATGACCTCGCGTCTCGCCGCGCGGCAGCCCCTCCAACGTTTCCCGCCACCATTGCAGCCGGATGTGACCCATCATCGGCTCACTGACCGTCTCGGCGACACGGGCGATTTCGAGATTGAAGGCATAGAGCGCAACAAGCGCGGGCCGCTTGAGCGGAGGCGCGAAAAGGAGCGTCAGAAAGCGGTCGTGATCATGCGCGCGCAACTCATCGAGGCACATGCGCATGCTTTCGCTCAGTCCACCTGTTCGGCTGTCCTTCGTCATGAGGTTTTACCTAAAGCAAACGGGGCCGCCTTCAAGGCGGCCCCGCTGCATCCATTCTTTCAAGCCGCGATCAGTAGATGTTCTGCGCCGAAACCATGGCAAAGAGCATCGGGATCGAGAGCATCGTGTTGGTCCGCGAGAAGAGCATCGCGGTCCGCGCGGCGGCGGGCTTCTGGTCCGCCGGTGCGTCGACCAGCCCGAGCGCGATCTTCTGGTTCGGCCAGATCACGAACCAGACATTGAACCACATGATGATACCGAGCCACATGCCGATGCCGATGGCGATGTTCTTCGGGTTCGAGAAACCTTCGCTCGCGCCGAGCGTCAGCGCCTCGACGATGTAGAAGTTCATGGCCGCGAGGATGAGGCCCGTGACGATGGTCGCCATGGCGCCCCAGCGGAACCACCACAACGCCGCCGGTGCGATCACCTTGCCGATGGCGGGCTTCTGGTCGTCCGGAATCTTCGGCATGTTCGGAATCTGGACGAAGTTGAAATACCAGAGCAGGCCGATCCACATCACGCCGCTGATGACGTGAAGCCAGCGGAAGACGAACGCCCAGAAATTGTGGCCGAGCGCATAGCCTTCCCAGCCATTGAAGTTGAGGTACAGCAGCAGCAGGACCGCTGCGAGCACGAAACCGGCAATGACCGTATTCCGCAGTGACGTCAGTATTGTTGCCATGGAGATTTCCCCTCTGATTGCCACTCGCCGCAGACACGGCCAGCAGAGACGGCGAGACATGTCTCCCTGACCCCGGGATGGCATGTCTCATCATCGTGCGACTCAATGTCGCCATCTGCGGAAAAGCTAGGAGTTTCCGGGAAAAAAGCCAAGCCCGGCAAAACCCTACTCAGGCTACGGCAATGAATGCCGCCGCGACTCGCCGATTTTCGGAGAGCATCATGTTGTAGGTGCGGCAGGCCGGACCTGTCGCCATGACGTCGGGGAAGATTGCGTGCGACTCAAGCCGCCGCTTCGCATCGGCGGAAAGGCGGAGTGTGTTCTCACCCGACCCGATGATCAGGAAATCGAAATGCCCGGCCGCCTCGATAACCGGCGCGAGCGATGCGGGCGTTATCTCCTCGACCGATTTCGGCATCCACGGATAGAGACCGAGCGGCGTCACGACAATCGAACCTTCGAAACGCTGATCCGCAAGGCGGAAGCCGCCGTCTCCATAGGAGTCGACGGGCGGCTGCCCCTTGAAACGCGGTTTCGTGCCCATGGAGGTCAAGCCTCGCCGGTGGCCTTTTCCTTCGAGACGCCGCCGAGCCCGCCGGTCGTCGCATCGCGCGAGACCCCGACGGCGAGAAGCACCGGCCCTGCAATGAAGATCGAGGAATAGGTGCCGATGAAAATGCCGAAGATCATCGCGAAGGTGAAGCCGCGGATAACCTCGCCGCCAAAGACAAAGAGCGCGAGGAGCGCCAGAAGCGTCGTGCCGGACGTCATGACGGTGCGCGACAATGTCTGGTTGACGGAGAGATCGATCAATTCCGCGAGGTCCATCTTCTTGTATTTGCGCAGGTTCTCGCGCACGCGGTCGAACACGATCACGGTATCGTTCATCGAATAACCGACAATGGTAAGAAGCGCCGCAATCGACTGCAGATTGAATTCGATCTGCAGGAGGCAGAAGAGCGCAATCGTCGCGAGTACGTCGTGAACGAGCGCGACGACGGCACCGAGGCTGAACTGCCACTCGAACCGGAACCAGATGTAAAGGAGCATCAGCGCAACCGAAACCAGGACGGCGAGAATGCCATCCTCGACAAGTTCGCCGCTCACCTGGGGTCCGACGACCTCGACACGACGATACTCGACATCATCGCCGAGAGCGCCCTTGATCTTCTCGACCACAGCCTGGGAAGCCCTGTCGGCGTCATCGCCTTCCGGCGATGCCACGCGGATCAGAACGTCGTCTGCCTGACCGAATTCCTGAATTTGAACTTCGCCGAGACCGAGGCCGCCGAGATCGCTACGGATGCTGCCGATATCGGCAGGACCGTCGGTCGCGATTTCGATGAGGATGCCGCCCTTGAAGTCGATGCCGAAATTGAGGCCCCTCGTGACGAGCAGCACGACGGCAGCGACCATCACGACGAGCGACAGCCCCACTGCCACATAGCGCCAGCGCGAAAACGGGATCTTGGTGTCGTCGGGGATGAGCTTCAGATGTCTCATGATGTCATGTTCTCCCGGCGCTCACAGAACCAGAGCCTTGGGCCGGCGGCGGCGCAACCAGACCGAGACCATGTAGCGATTGACAGTGAAGGCCGTGAAGACGGAAGTGACGATACCGATGCCGAGCGTCACGGCGAAGCCGCGCACCGGACCCGACCCCATCTGGAAGAGGATCGCGGCCGAGATGAGCGTCGTAATGTTCGCGTCGAGAATGGAGGAAAGCGCACGGTTGTAACCGGACTCGATCGCAGGGATCGGGCCTTTTCCCGCCGCCACCTCTTCTCTTATGCGCTCGTAGATCAGCACGTTCGCATCGACCGCCATGCCGATGGTGAGCACGATGCCCGCGATGCCCGGCAGCGTGAGCGTTGCCTGCAGCACCGAAAGCACAGCGAAGACCATCGCGATATTCAGGATGAGCGCCACATTTGCCAGGATGCCGAAGAAGCCGTAGCTCGCGATCATGAAGGCGACGACGGCGAGGGAGCCGATGATCGCCGCAATCTCGCCCGCACGGATCGAGTCCGCACCGAGGCCGGGACCGACGGTCCTCTCTTCGAGGACGGTAATCGCGACCGGCAATGCGCCAGAGCGGAGGAGGATCGAGAGATTGTTCGCCTCCTGCACGGTGAAGTTGCCGCTGATCTGACCTTGCCCGCCCATGATCGGCTCGCGGATGACCGGCGCGCTGATCACCTCGTTGTCGAGCACAATGGCGAACGGCCTGCCGACATTGTCACGCGTTGCCTCACCAAACTGCCGCCCGCCCGCTGTATCGAAGCGGAAGTTGACCACGGGCTGCCCCGTACGCTGATCGAAGCCCGGCTGGGCATCGACCAGACGATCGCCGCCCACCATGATCCGCCGCTCGACAAGAACGGGCGTCTTGGGCTGATCCGCGGTGTAGAGGAGTTCGGTTCCCGCCGGCACGGTTCGCGAGGCAAGCGCCTGCTGGCCGGACATGGCATTGCTGACGAGGCGGAAGTTCATCTTCGCCGTCTTGCCGAGCAAGGCCTTCAACTGGCCCGGATCGTCAAGCCCCGGCACCTGGACAAGGATGCGGTCGATACCCTGCTGCTGAATGACCGGTTCCGTGGTGCCAAGTTCGTCGATACGGCGGCGGACAATCTCGATCGACTGCTGCACGGCGGACTGGACGCGGGCGCGCTTCGCCGCCTCGCTGAGCACCACCGAAATCTGCTGACCGTCGGCCGTGACCAGAAGGTCGCGCTCCGGCAGCGTCGTAAACTGGTTTCCCGCTACGATCGTTGAAAGCGCGTCTATGGCTTCCTTCGCCTTTTCGGCATCGGCCACATTGGTGATGGTGACCACGACGCCGCCATCCTTGATCCCGAGTCCGGTATAGGGAACGCTCACCTCGCGCAGCGCGCCGCGCACTTCGTTCACCAGATCCTGCAGGCGCTCGCGCACGAGCGCGTCAGTCTCGAGACCGAGCAGCATGTAGGAACCGCCGCGCAGGTCGAGACCGAGATTGATCTGCTGATGCGGAAGCCAGGACGGCACATCCTGCAGCTTCGATTTCGGCACGAAGTTCGGCGCCGTATAGACAAGCCCTGCGACGCAGAGAATGTAGATGAGAACGATCTTCCAGCGGTCGAAATGCAGCATGGCGGCTTGCCCCCTCCCGGGTGGCTGTAAGCGGGCGGCTTAGGACGGGGAATTCGTGTTGGCGGGCACGGGCTCGGATTTCGAGCGGACCTCGCTCAACGTGCCCTTGACGACGCGGACGCGAACGTTTTCGGCGATTTCCACCGTGATCTCGGCATCGTCCACCTTGGTAACCTTGCCGACGAGGCCGCCCGCCGTCACCACCACGTCGCCGCGGCGGACATTGGCGACCATTTCGCGATGCTCCTTCACCCGGCGCTGCTGAGGACGCAGCACCAGGAAGTACATGATCGCAAAAAGCGCAATAAACGGAAAAAGCTGGATCAGAAAGTCCGAAGCGCCGCCGGCTCCACCCATCGAAGTCTCCTGTTCTGGCCGTTCGCACGGCGGAACCGCTTGAACCAAGGGCCGCCTCGCACTGATTTGCGCGGGACTATACCGGCCAACCGGGCAATTGCAAACAAGCCCGGTCCCCCGGCGTGGACGCAGCTAAGTTTTGGGATATACAGGGATTTCCCGGGCCCGGCCCGGCCCAATATCCCGGTTCACGCCACCCCTTGCGAGCACCGCCCATGACCAGCACGACCGATTCCACCGACCTCTTGAAACGCATCGCGGAAGCACTCGAAAGGCTCGCCCCGCCGCCCGCCCCCACGACAGGGCTCGACGAGGCAGACGCTTTCGTGTGGAACGCGGAAGAAGGACGGCTCGACCCGGTGGCCGAGGTTGCCCGCGTCGACCTTTCGCTCATCAAGGGCATCGACCGCGTCCGCGATATCCTGCTCGACAACACCCGCCGCTTCGCCAAGGGCCTGCCCGCGAACAATGCGCTCCTCTGGGGCGCGCGCGGCATGGGCAAGAGCTCCATGGTGAAGGCCGCCCACGCGGCTGTGAACGCTGAAACGCCCGGCAGCCTCGTCCTCATCGAAATCCACCGAGAGGACATTGAAACGCTCCCCCGCCTGATGACGCAGCTTCGCGCGCATGAGCGCCGCGTCGTTATTTTCTGCGACGATCTCTCCTTCGACCACGACGACACCAGCTACAAGTCGCTGAAAGCCGTCCTCGAAGGCGGTATCGAGGGCCGTCCGAAGAACGTGATTTTCTATGCGACCTCGAACCGGCGCCACCTGATGCCGCGCGACATGGTGGAAAACGAGCGCTCGACGGCGATCAATCCCTCGGAGGCCGTGGAGGAGAAAGTCTCGCTCTCCGACCGCTTCGGGCTCTGGCTCGGCTTCCACAATTGCAGCCAGGCCGACTATCTCGACATGGTGGCGGGCTATGCGGCGCATTACGGACTGAAGATAGAAGCCGACGCGCTGAATGCCGAAGCCATCGAATGGTCGGCGACGCGCGGCTCGCGGTCGGGCCGCGTGGCCTGGCAGTTCATTCAGGACCTGGCGGGCCGTCTTGGACAAACGCTCGGCTGAATTGGTTAGCGGCCGATCACCGATTGCGGGTCGATGGCCTTGGCGCCCTGGCGGACCTCGAAATGGACCTGCGGCGTCACCACGCTGCCGGAATTGCCCGCGAGCGAAATCGTCTGGCCGCGCGTGACCGTGTCGCCGCGGTTCACCAGCAGCTTGCTGTTATGCGCATAGGCCGTCATCCAGCCATTGTCGTGGCGGACGAGCAGCAGGTTGCCATAGCCTTTGAGCTCATTGCCCGAATAAGCGACGACACCGCTTTGCGATGCGCGCACGGGCGCGCCCATTTCGGCGGCGATGTTGATGCCGTCATTGTGGAGGCCGTTCGCTTTCGGCCCGTAGGTCGAGAGTATCTTGCCTTCGACCGGCCACACGAAACTCCCCGTCGCCGCGGGCGGCGACGGCAGCGGATTCTTCGACACGGTGGCATTCGACGCCGTCCGGGCCGGCACGATGGAAACCGCACCCGACGGCCGCGCCAGCGGTACCGGGCCACCCGCGACGGCTGAAGAAGGAACGGTGCGCACCGGCTCGCGAGAGGGCACCTGCAACTTCTGGCCGACCTTGATGGTGTAGGGAGCGGGAATGCGGTTGAGGCTCGTGAGGGAAGTCACATCCACGTTGTACATGCGGGAAATGCTGTAGGCCGTCTCGCCGCGCTGCACGACATGGAAGCGCCCGGCGGGAATTTTCAGCCTCTGTCCGACCTTGATCTCGTAAGGCGGACGAAGACCGTTCGTGTCGATGAGCGAACGGATCGGAAGATCGTGCGCGCGGGCAATGCTGTAGACGGTGTCGCCGCGCCGCACCACATAAGTGCCGCCGGGGGCCACGGTGTCGATTGGCCGGGAAATGGGGGTCGCGCCCCTGCGGGCGCCCTGCTGCTGGTC
>JAGUWA010000326.1 GCA_020062605.1 Parvibaculum sp.
CGGTGATGGCGGCGAGGATGCCAGCGAAGGCGAGGCCCGCGGCAATGGCAAAGGAGGTGGCGACGGCGGGTTCGGCGGCGGCTTCCGAGGGCAACCCCAGCACGGCGAGCGTTTCCATGAGGCCTTTGGGGACAGGCTGTGCGACGGCGGGAAGCGGGAAGGAAGCCGCAAGCAGCGCCGGGACAAGCCTTGCCCCACGCCGCACGACATCCCGCTTCCGGCCTTCTGCCGAGTTCAACACACACACAACCCCTTCCGTCTTGCGCCCTTCCATCGTCATGGGCGGGCGCAAATCACCGGACCCCGGCAGATACTACACCACGGGTGACTCAGAGGTGAAATATCAGGGTTCGAGAATAGTGCGGCGAAGGGGCACCCGGCCCGCCACAAACGAAAAGCCCGGCGTTTCCGCCGGGCTTGTGGTTTTGCCGGCACGCCTTGCGCAGCCGGAGAGGGCCGACCCTCAGTAGCGGTAGGTCTCGGGCTTGAAGGGGCCTTCGGCGGCGACGCCGATGTAGTCGGCCTGCTTCTTGTTCAGCTTTTCGAGCTTCACGCCGATCTTTTCGAGGTGAAGGCGCGCGACCTTCTCGTCGAGCTCCTTCTTCAGGACGTAGACCTTCTTCTCGTATTCCTCGGGCTTGGTCCAGAGTTCGATCTGGGCAAGCGTCTGGTTGGTGAAGGAGGCCGACATGACGAAGCTCGGATGGCCCGTGCCGCAGCCGAGATTCACGAGGCGGCCCTCGGCGAGCAGGATGATGCGCTTGCCGTCCTGGAACTCGATCTCGTCGACCTGCGGCTTCACATTGTGCCACTTCAGATTGCGCAGACCGCCGATCTGGATCTCGCTGTCGAAGTGGCCGATGTTGCAGACGATGGCGCGGTGCTTCATTTTCCGCATGTGATCGACGGTGATGACGTCGATATTGCCGGTCGTGGTGACGAAGATATCGCCGCGCGGTGCGGCTTCGTCCATGGTCGTCACTTCATAGCCTTCCATCGCGGCCTGGAGCGCGCAGATGGGGTCGATCTCGGTGACGATGACGCGGCAGCCGGCCTGGCGGAGCGAAGCGGCGGAGCCCTTGCCCACATCGCCGAAGCCCGCGACGACGCCGACCTTGCCCGACATCATGACGTCGGTGGCGCGGCGGATACCGTCCACCAGCGACTCGCGGCAGCCATAGAGGTTGTCGAATTTCGACTTCGTGACGCTGTCGTTGACGTTGATCGCCGGCCAGAGCAGCGTGCCCTTCTTCTGCATCTCGTAGAGACGGTGAACGCCGGTGGTGGTTTCTTCCGTCACGCCGCGCACGTTCTTCGCAACCAGGTTGTACCAGCCCGGCTTGTGCTTCAGGCGGCGCTTGATCGCGGCGAAGAGGACTTCCTCTTCCTCGTTGCCCGGCGTTTCAAGGAAGGCGGCGTCGCCATCCTCGGCGCGCTTGCCGAGATGGATGAGGAGCGTCGCGTCACCGCCGTCGTCGAGGATCATGTTCGGCGTGCCGCCATCGGCCCATTCGAAGATGCGGTGGGTGTATTCCCAGTAATCCTCGAGGCTTTCGCCCTTGATCGCGAAGACGGGGATGCCGCGCGCGGCAATGGCGGCGGCGGCGTGATCCTGCGTCGAATAGATGTTGCAGGAGGCCCAGCGGATGTCGGCGCCAAGTTCGGCCAGCGTCTCGATCAGCACGGCGGTCTGGATGGTCATGTGGAGCGAGCCGGCGATGCGGGCGCCCTTCAGCGGCTTCTTCGAGCCGAATTCCTCGCGGGTCGCCATGAGGCCCGGCATTTCGGTCTCGGCGATGTCGAGTTCCTTGCGGCCCCAGTCGGCGAGATTGATGTCCTTGATGGCGTAATCGTGGGTATCGGCTTTTGCGGCTTGGCTCATGGGGCTGTCGCGCTCCTTTTGAATTCGGCTGTGCGTCCGGTCACCAGTCCGGCGGCCCGTAAGGGGGCCCGCGGGCCGACGCGCAAGCGAGTGCTGCGCCAGCGGGGACCGGCGTCGTGATGGGGCCTTATAACAAGGCGAGGCCGAGGGAGCAAGGCGACATAAAGAAATGTTTATATGTTTTTACGGGCGAAGGGCGGTTTGGCGGGCACACCTTGCCCGCCTACTGGAACATGATGGGGCCTTTCGGCGGCACGACGGCGGCGACGCTGCTTCGCGCCGCGCTGGAAGCCCCGCAACGGCCTGGCGACCCGGTGGCGCTGACGGTCAATTTCTGCGCGCCGATCGCGGAGGGC
>JAGUWA010000165.1 GCA_020062605.1 Parvibaculum sp.
GCGGAAGCCCAGTAATCGCCTTATCTCATCGGGCCCGGCTCCGGCCGGGCCCTATCAGGCTTCGAATTCCCCTGCATGCCGGGGCGAAAGACAATTGAGGATACAATGGCTGACATCACCGCGAGCATGGTGAAGGAACTGCGCGAGAAGACGGGCGCAGGCATGATGGACTGCAAGTCCGCGCTGAACGAAACCGGCGGAGACATGGAAGCGGCAGTCGACTGGCTCCGCACCAAAGGCCTCGCCAAGGCGGCGAAGAAGGCGGGTCGCGTGGCCGCTGAAGGCCTCATCGGTGTTGTCGCGAATGGCAATGCCGGTGCGGTGGTCGAAGTAAACTCCGAAACCGACTTCGTCGCCCGCAACGAACAGTTTCAGAAGATGGTGGCGGACATCGCGTCGGTCGCACTCGCAAACGAGGGCGATTTCGACAAACTCATTGCCGCGAATTATCCCGGCGCCTCCAAGTCCGTGAAGGACTACGTGACGGAAATGGTCGGCACCATCGGCGAGAACATGAACGTGCGCCGCGCTGGCTACATCTCGGTCTCTGAGGGTGTCGTTGCCGCCTATGTGCACAATCAGGCCGCGCCCGGCCTCGGCAAGATCGGCGTGCTTGTCGGCCTCGAGTCGAGCGGCGACAAGGCGAAGCTCCTGGAGCTCGGTCGTCAGATTGCGATGCACATCGCGGCGACCAATCCGCTTTCCACGCGCAAAGAGGATCTGGACCCGGCCGTTGTCGAGCGCGAGCGCAATGTGCTGATCGCCGAAGCAAGGGAATCCGGCCGCCCCGACAACATCATCGAGAAGATGGTCGAAGGCCGCATCCGCAAGTTCTATGAGGAGGTTGTCCTCCTCTCCCAGGCCTTCGTCGTCAACCCCGACGAGACGGTCGAAAAGGCCGTGAAGGCCGCCGAAGCCGGAATCGGCGCCCCGATTAACGTGATCGGGTTCGTTCGTTTCGCGCTTGGCGAGGGCATCGAGAAGGAAGAGTCGGATTTCGCCGCGGAAGTGGCGGCTGCCCGCGGCTGACGCGGTCTTTCCGTTGAATTGACGCCCCCTTCGCCAGATGGCGTCGGGGGCGTTATTGTCTCAGTGACCTGCCGGGATTCGCCCGGATCACGGCCCATACGAAAAGGCCCTGGGCCAGCCGCCACGGAAGCAAGTCATGCCGCAAAAACCGCTCTATGCCCGCGTACTTCTGAAGGTTTCGGGCGAGGCTCTGATGGGTCCCGGCCAGTACGGCATCGACATCGATACTGTCGACCGCATCGCACGCGACATCAGGCAGGCGATTGAGGCTGGCGTTCAGGTTTGCCTCGTAATTGGCGGTGGCAACATCTTCCGCGGTTTGTCCGGCGCGGCCAAAGGCATGGAACGGGCCAGCGCCGACTACATGGGCATGCTGGCCACGGTGATGAACGCACTCGCCATGCAAACGGCGCTCGAGGCCATAGGCGTCCCGACGCGCGTGCAGTCGGCGATCCCGATGATGACCGTCTGTGAGCCCTATATCCGGCGCCGCGCGGTACGCCACATGGAGAAGGGCCGCGTGGTTATTTTTGCAGCCGGCACAGGCAACCCTTTCTTTACGACGGACACGGCCGCCGCGCTGCGCGCCGTCGAAATGGGATGTGACGCCTTGCTGAAGGGAACGCAGGTCGACGGCGTTTATTCGGCCGATCCTCACAAGGTCGCCAATGCCGAGCGGTACGACCGGTTGACCTATATGGATGTTCTGTCGCGCGACCTGAAGGTCATGGATGCTTCTGCCATAGCGCTGGCACGCGAAAACGGAATTCCGATCATCGTTTATTCGATCGACGAGCCGGGCGGCTTCGCCGATGTCTTGACCGGGACCGGACGTTGCACGGTCATCTCGGACGCCGCCTGAGCCCTACGAAGAAGAAGGATAGAAAATGGCAGATGACAGTTTCGATATTGATGACGCTGAACGTCGCATGCGTGGCGCGCTGCAATCGCTGAAGCAGGAGTTCGCGGGCCTGCGTACCGGGCGCGCATCCGCAAGTCTGCTCGATCCGCTCGTCGTGGAGGCTTACGGTCAGACCATGCCGATCAACCAGGTCGGTACGGTCGGCGTGCCGGAACCCCGCATGCTCACGGTTCAGGTCTGGGACAAGGGCATGGTTTCGGCGGTCGAGAAGGCCATCCGGAATTCCGGCCTCGGCCTTAATCCGAACGTCGATGGCACGCTGATCCGGTTGCCGATACCCGAACTGAACCAGGAGCGGCGCACGGAACTCACCAAGATTGCGTCGAAATACACCGAGCAGGCACGCATCGCGGTTCGAAATGTTCGGCGCGATGCCATGGATGAGCTGAAGCGCCTCGAAAAAGACGCACACATGAGTCAAGACGAGCACAAATCCTGGGGCGAAAAGGTCCAGAAGCTGACCGACAAGATCATAGGTGAGATCGACGCGGCGCTAGCTCACAAGGAAGCGGAAATCATGCAGGTATAAGCTGGGCAGGCAGTTGCCTCGGCGATCTGCGTTACAGGAAAGAACACACGGAACGATGACCCTCTCTTCCGGCCAGACAATGAGCGACGCTGCGCCGGGGAGGCCTCCCCGGCATGTCGCCATTATCATGGACGGCAACGGGCGTTGGGCCACCAAGCGGCACCTGCCGCGCGCTGCCGGACACCGCCAGGGCGTGGAAGCGGTCCGTGTCATCGTCCGGGCCGCAGGCGAACTCGGTATCGAATATCTGACGCTCTACGGGTTCAGTTCGGAAAACTGGAAGCGGCCGGTCGAAGAGGTAAATGACCTCATGGGACTGCTGCGGCTCTATATCCGCCGCGATCTTGCAGAGCTTCATCAGAACGGCGTGTGTATCCGCATCATTGGAGACCGGCATCATCTCGAGCCGGACATTGTCGCGCTTATCGAGGAAGCCGAAGCTCTAACTGCCAACAACACCCGGCTTCAGCTCCTTATCGCGTTCAACTATGGCGGACAGAATGAGATTACCTCAGCCGTTCAAAGGATTGCCCATGAGGTGAAGGAAGGGCGGCTCGATCCGGAAGCGATCACTCCAGAAACCGTGGCGCGCTTCCTGGACACGGCCGGCGTTCCCGATCCCGATCTCATCATCCGCACCAGCGGAGAGAAGCGCTTGTCGAACTTCCTCATCTGGCAGAGCGCCTATTCCGAACTCGTTTTCTCCGATGTGCTCTGGCCGGATTTCACGCCGGACAGGTTGCAGGAGGCGATCGCCGAATACCAACGGCGCGACCGCCGCTTCGGTGGCCGACCGGCAGCTGGGACCTGAGGGATGACGGAAACTTCGAGCGCAACGGACCCCGGCCCATCGGCCCGCACAGGAGACCTCAGGGTACGTGTGCTCTCGGCGCTGGTCCTCGCACCGCTTGCGCTTGTAGCTGTATGGCTTGGTGGGTGGGCTTTCGCTCTGCTTCTTGCATCCGCGGCCGTTCTCATGTCGATCGAAGTGACGCGCCTCCTTTTTCCCGGGGATAGGGACATTGGCAGCGCTATTCCCCTCGCAGTAACAGCTGTTCTGGCGATTTTTCTTGCGGCGTCCGGGCTTCCGGATGCGGCACTCGCAGCAGGTGCGGCAGGCCTCGCCTTTTCACTGGCTTGGCGGAGCTGGAGGACGGAACGACTCTCGCCGGCCCTTATCGCCTATCCCTATGTCGTTCTACCGCTCATTGCGCTGATCTGGCTGCGACGGGACGACGACTACGGCCTCGCTGCGGTGCTGTGGTTGCTCACGATGGTCTGGGCGATCGACATATGCGCCTATTTTTCCGGCCGCTTTATTGGAGGCCCTAAGCTTGCGCCGCGCATCTCACCGAAAAAAACCTGGGCAGGCCTCGTCGGCGGAATGGCGGGCGCGGTTGTGCTCTCGCTCGGCTTCTCGATCTGGCTGGGCGAGGGGAGCGCTGTCATTCTCGCTCTTGCGGCGCTGGGCCTTACGGTCCTCGAGCAGGCTGGGGACTTTGCGGAATCGGCGATGAAACGGCGGGCTGGAGTAAAGGATTCAGGTACGCTTATTCCGGGACACGGCGGTATTCTGGACCGTGTCGACGGGCTGATCGCGGTGGTTCTTGGAGCTGCTCTGATCAGTCTCGTTCATGATGCCGCGAATCCAGCGGCCGGAGTTCTGATTTGGCCTTGAACCTTGATGTACAGAAAGATGAGCCCAGCATCCGCGCGGCGTTCGACGGCGTGAAAAAGGTAACGGTGCTCGGCTCCACAGGGTCCATCGGTTGCTCGACCCTTGATCTCATCGCTCGGAACCGCGACAGGTTCGAGCTTGTCGCTTTGACCGCGCACCGAAACGTTGCGGGCCTGGTGGAGCAGGCGCGACGGCTCAAGCCGAGCCTTGCCGTTATTGCGGACGAAAATCTGTATGTGACGCTGAAATCGGAACTCGCCGGAAGTGGGATCGAAGTGGCGTCGGGGGCGGAAGCCGTTGTGGAAGCGGCGAAAAGGCCCTCTGACTGGGTAATGGCGGGGATTGTCGGCGCGGCTGGTCTTGCACCGACGCTGGCCGCCGTTCGTCGTGGTGCTTGCGTTGCCCTGGCCAACAAGGAATGCCTCGTTTCCGCCGGTTCGCTCTTTCTGGCCGAAGTTGAAAAGGCAGGAGCGACGCTGCTTCCCGTCGACTCCGAGCATAACGCCATATTCCAGGTCCTCGACCAAGGCAGACTTGAAGCCGTGGACAGGATTACGCTCACCGCCTCGGGCGGTCCTTTCCGGACCTGGACCCTTGAGGAGATGATGCAGGCGACGCCCGCCCAGGCCGTCGCTCACCCCCGCTGGGAAATGGGCGCAAAGATCTCGGTCGATTCTGCAACCCTGATGAACAAGGGGCTGGAGCTCATTGAGGCGTACTACCTCTTTCCCGTTGGGGAAGGGCGGCTAGACGTCATCATTCACCCGGAATCGATCGTCCACAGCATGGTTGCCTATGTTGACGGCTCGGTACTCGCGCAGCTGGGCTCGCCGGACATGCGCACGCCGATCGCATATGCTCTTGCTTGGCCTGAGAGAATGGCAACACCCGCGACGCGGCTGGATCTCGCCCAGATTGCCCAGTTAACCTTTCAAAGCCCTGATATTGAAAGGTTTCCTGCGCTTGGCATTGCCCGCGAAGCTCTATGTGCGGGGTCAGGCGCGCCGACAGCGCTGAATGCCGCCAACGAGGTTGCGGTTGCGGCATTTCTGACCGGAAAGATAGGGTTCCTCGATATCGTTGCGGTATCGCAATCGGTTCTGGAAATGGGCACGGGCGGGGAAGGTACACCGGCCGACCTTGAAACGGTTTACGAAATCGACCGAATTGCGCGGATTCGCGCAGAGGAATGGGTGCAAAATCACCTGCGGTGACGTAGGCTGTGAGCCGTTCGCGCCCAGGCAGCCGGGGTCGGCCGGGACGTACTGAAGACGGGGAAGAGGA
>JAGUWA010000019.1 GCA_020062605.1 Parvibaculum sp.
GCGAAGATTGACGCCGCCTGCGGCGGCTTCTGGATGCCCGGATCAAGTCCGGGCATGACAAGTTTTGGGGTAGCGCGGGGGCGCTAAGCCGCCCCTTCGAGCCGCTTCAGCGCATCGGCGAATTTCGCGATGGCCGCTTCCGCGTCGGCCTTGCGCTCGCGCTGTTCATCGACGACATGGTCGGGCGCACCGGCGAGGAACTTCGCATTGCCGAGCTTGGCGTCGATCTTCTTCACCTCGTCGGCGAGTTTGCCGAGTTCCTTGCGCAGGCGCGCCGTCTCGGCATCGAGGTCAATGACCCCGGCAAGCGGCAGGATGAGCGTCGCCTCGTCGAGCACGAGCTGCACCGCGCCATGCGGCGCGTCGGATGCGACATCGACGGTGGCAAGACGCGCGAGGCGCTGGATGAGATCGCGGTGGCGCGCAAGCCGCGCAAGGCTCGTCTCGTTCGCATCCTTGATGAGGAGCGCGATCTTCGCACCGGCGGGCACATTCATCTCGGCACGGACGGAGCGGACTTCCGAGATGAAGCGGATGACCCAGTCCATCTCGGCATGCGCCGCCGCATCGCCAAGCCCGATATGCGCGGGCCAGGGCGCCTTTACGAGCAGACCTTCGCGGGCAGGCCCCTTCTCGCCCGTGCGCTGCCAGAGTTCTTCAGTGACGAAGGGCATGAAGGGGTGGAGCATCAGCAGGATACGGTCGAGCGCCCAGGCGGCGGTCGCGCGCGTCTCGGCCTTGGCCTCCTCGTTTTCGCCGAGAAGAAGCGGCTTGATGAATTCGAGATACCAGTCGCAGAAGACGTTCCAGACGAAGCGATAGGCAGCGTTCGCGGCATCGTTGAAGCGATAGCCCTCGATGGCCTCGGTAATTTCGGCGGAGGTGCGCTCGGCCTCGCCCGCGATCCACTTGTTGACGGTCTCTTTCACCTGCGCGGGATCGAAACCCTCGACGCGCACGCATTCGTTCATCTCGCAGAAGCGCGCGGCGTTCCAGAGCTTGGTGCCGAAATTGCGGTAGCCTTCGACGCGGGACGTCGCAAGCTTGATGTCGCGGCCCTGCGCCGCCATGGCGGCGAGCGTGAAACGGAGCGCATCGGCGCCGTATTCGTCGATGAGCTTCAGGGGATCGACCACGTTCCCCTTCGTCTTCGACATCTTCTGGCCCTTCTCGTCGCGGACGAGGGCGTGGATGTAGACGGTGTGGAACGGCACCTCTTCCATGAAATGCAGGCCCATCATCATCATCCGGGCAACCCAGAAGAAGATGATGTCGAAGGCGGTGACGAGCACGTCGGTCTGATAGTAGCGCGCGAGTTCCGGCGTCTTGTCCGGCCAGCCGAGCGTCGAGAACGGCCAGAGGCCCGACGAGAACCATGTGTCGAGCACGTCTTCGTCGCGCGTGAGTTCGACCGGCTTGCCGTAGTGCTTCTGTGCAAGTTCGCTGGCTTCCACATCGTTATAAGCGACGAAGACCTCGCCATCCGGCCCGTACCAGGCCGGAATGCGATGGCCCCACCAGAGCTGGCGAGAGATGCACCAGGGCTGGATGTTGCGCATCCATTCGAAATAGGTTTTTTCCCAGTTCTTCGGCACGAAGACGGTCTCGCCGCGTTCCACCGCCTCGATGGCGGGCTTGGCGAGCGTCGCGGCGTCGACATACCACTGGTCGGTGAGATAGGGCTCGATGACGACCAGTTTGGACTTCTCGTCATGGGGAACCATGACGGTCTTGTCCTCGATGCGGTCGAGAAGGCCCAGCGCCTCGATATCGGCGACGACGCGCTTGCGCGCCTCGAAACGGTCGAGACCGCGATAGGCTTCCGGCACGTCGTTATTGATCGTGCCGTCGGGATTGAGAATGTTGATCTGTTCGAGCCCCTGCCGCTTGCCGACCTCGAAGTCGTTGAAGTCATGCGCGGGCGTGATCTTGACGGCGCCCGAGCCCTGCTCCGGATCGGCGTGTTCGTCGGCGACGATCGGGATACGGCGGCCGACCAGAGGCAGTTCAACGAACTTGCCGATGAGCGGCTTGTAGCGCTCGTCCTCCGGGTTCACGGCAACGCCGGTATCGCCCAGCATCGTCTCGGGGCGCGTGGTCGCAACGACGATATAGTCGCGCGTCTCGCTGCCCGCCGGGTTGCCCTCCTCGTCGAAAAGCGGCCACTCATAGGTGACGCCATCGGCGAGCGGATAACGGAAATGCCAGAAGTGACCCTTCACCTCGATGTTCTCGACTTCGAGGTCGGAGACGGCGGTCTGCAGCTTCGGATCCCAGTTGACGAGGCGCTTGTCGCGATAGATGAGCCCTTCGCGGTAAAGCTCCACGAAAACCTTGAGCACCGCCTTCGAAAGCCCGTCATCGAGCGTGAAACGCTCGCGGCTCCAGTCACACGACGCGCCGAGGCGGCGAAGCTGGCCGATGATGGTGCCCCCGCTCTCGCCCTTCCATTTCCAGATGCGCTCGATGAAAGCCTCGCGGCCCATATCGCGGCGGCGGACATTGCCTTCCGCCTCGAGCTGACGCTCGACGATCATCTGCGTCGCGATGCCTGCATGGTCGAGGCCCGGCTGCCAGAGCACGTCCTTGCCCCGCATCCGCTCGAAGCGGATCAGTACGTCCTGCAGCGTGTTGTTGAGCGCATGACCCATGTGCAGGCTGCCGGTGACGTTGGGCGGCGGAATGACGATGCAATAGGGCTTCGCGCCCGCCTCCACCCGCTCGGGGTCTCCGGCACGGAAAGCGCCGCTTTCCTCCCAGAGTTCATAGAGCCGGGATTCGGCTTCCTGCGGGTTGAAGGTCTTGTCGAGCATTCGGTCACATCCGTGAGAAGAGGCGCAAAAAAGGGCGGCGCGGGCCTGTGTTACACAGGCAGCGCCACCCTATCAAGCGTTCGGGAAAGGTCAGGCCGGGCCGGATTGGCCCCGCGATAGCGGCAGCGTCAGCGTTTGCGCCGCGATACGCGCTCGATTTCCTCGGCCACGAGGCGTTCGACCAGGGCCGGGAGGTTCTCGTCCAGCCACTCCTTGAGCATCGGACGGAGCATGTCGCCCACGATGTCCTCAAGCGTGCGGCCACCATTGGAGCTCGACAGCGAGCTGGCCAGAGCGCCGAAGGCGGCGGAAGCGGCCGTCTCGGCATCGCGCGACAGGATCGGGGATTGATCGGCACTCATGGCGGGCTCCTCAATGTCTGTATCGGCTGCTTCGTCCACAGGCTCGGGTTGCGGCGCAACGCCTGTGGCAAGCGCGGGCGCGACTTCGGGCTCAGGCTCCGGGATCGGCTCGTAGACGGGTTCGGATATGGGCTCCGGTTCCCGAACGGGTTCGGGCTCCGGCTCCGCAAACTGGATATCATCCATAAGTTCCGGTTCGGGCGCAGGCTCCGGCATATAGGTGGCCGCAGGCGCCACGGGTTCCGGCGCCGGCTCCATGTAAGCTTCCTCGGGAAGTGCCTCGGTCAGTTCGAGAATGTCGTCTTCTTCCGCGACTTCCTCTTCGGCGGGCTCTTCGGCGAACTCGGTCGCAGCAGGCGGAGGCGGCGGTGCGACCTCGGCGGACTCCTGCGGCGTCTCTTCCGAGCCGCTGTCCTCCGAGATGATCCGGCGGATGGAGGCGAGAATCTCCTCCATCGTCGGTTCCTGTGCCTGCCCCTGATTGCTCATTAAATCGCCCTGCTCGCGCGTGTTTCGTCTCGTTCAATAAGACAAATAACAAGAGAACCTTAGGAGAAGTTGAACGAATTTGCCAACTTCCCCTTAATTTTCGGGGCGCCGGCGAGGGCTACTCGTCGCCGGCAGTGCCGAAACCGATCCACTTGTTGCGAACCTCGCCATAATTCACGGCCGGATCGTAATAATCGACCGGCAATTCGAGGTTCCGCGCGGTGAGAAGGCCCATTGCGGCCAGAAGACCGTATTCGGCCACGGCAAGATCGCGCTCGGCGCTGACGAGCGACACGCGGGCGTTGAGATATTCCTGCTCGGCATTCAGCACGTCGAGCGTGGTGCGCGCGCCCACTTCGGATTCCTGGCGAACGCCTTCCAGCGCGATCTCGCTCGCGTTCACGCCTTCCTGATTGGAGACGATGCTCGCCCGCGAGGAGAGCAGCTGGTTCCACGCATTGCGGACCGCCTCGTCCACCTCGCGCATGGCGGCCGCGACCTGCAAGCGGCTCTGGTTATGCAACTCCTTCGCCTCGCGCACCTGCGAGTATTCGACGCCGGCCTGATAAAGCGGGATCGTGAGCACCCCGACGATCGAGCTTTCCTCGACATCCCGGACGGTCAGCGAAGGATCCCGCCCGTACTGGTACTGCGCCTGAATATCGACGCTCGGCAGCAGCGCACCCTTGGCGACCGAGATCGCCTCACGGTTGGCCTGCTCGGCGTAACGCGCCGCCTGGAGCGTCGGGTTGTTCTTCTCGGCAACCGAACGCGCGTCTTCCTCGGAGTTCGGCAACCCCGCGACGACGGGCGGCTTTTCGAGCGTGCCCGGCATCTGGCCGACGATACGCTCATAGAAGGCACGGCTCGCCGTAAGCTGCGCTTCCGCCGCAGTGAGATTGGATTTCGCGAGCGAAAGACGGGCCTCGGCCTGCGCGGTGTCGGTGCGCGTGAGTTCGCCGACGCGGAAGCGATCGGTGGTCGCCTCAAGCTGGCGCTGAAGCACATCGACGTTGTTGCGATTGAGCTCCACGACACTCTGGTCGCGAATGACGTTCATATAGGCCTGAACGGCATTGAAGAGCGTCGACTGCTCCACGCTCATCAGCGCTTCGCGACCCGCGAGCACGCCATATTCGGCCTGATCGGTCGCATTGACGGTACGCCCGCCCGCGAAGACGTTCTGGCTGAGCGTCACCGAACCCGTATAGGGCTCGATATCGCCTTTGGAGGTGGTGCCGGTATTGAGCGTCGTATCGGTATGCGTCGCGCCGTAGGTGCCCTGCGCCTGCACGGTCGGACGCCAGCCCGACAGGGCCTGCGGTACGCCTTCGTCGGTCGCTCGCAGCTGGGCGCGCTGCGCCTGCAGCGTCGGGTTTGTCTGATAGGCGGCGGCAAGTGCGTCGGTCAGGTTTTCGGCGGAAGCGGGCGCGACGGCGAGGAGGCCGGTGAGCGCCGTTGTACCGAGAGCAAGAGCGAGGTAACGGGTCAGGGACGTTTTTCTGGATGACTTCATTTTTCTTAATTTCTCCGCGAAAGAGGCGGCTTCGTCCCTCAACGCATCCGCAGGTGGAATCTCAAGTCCGGCAGGCTAAATGCAGGCGGTGCGAATTGCTATTCCCAGATCGAGAAGTATTTTCGTGACTAGATGCAATCTGCCAGTACCTGTCAGAAAACAAAGCCCTCCACGGGCTCAAAGCCCGGGAGAAACCGGATGTTCGCGTCAAAAGCGTCGCGGCCGCTGAAGGAGCCGCCGGAGCGGACATAAAGCCGCGCCCTGCCGGATACGCCGTCACCGAGCACGCAAACGAGACGGCCGTCCTCGCGGAGCTGCGCCTGCAACGATTCCGGAACCGAACTGACCATGCCGTTGATGAAAATGACGTCGTAAGGCGCCTGTCTGGCGCAGCCCTCGGTCAGGGGACCCGAGACGACCACGGCATTGTCGACACCGAGATCGGAGAGCGTCGCTCCCGCCTGGGCCGCAAGCTCCTCGTCGCATTCGAGCCCGACCACCGTTCCGGCAAGATGCGAGAGCACGGCGGTCGAATAGCCGGTGCCGCAGCCGACATCGAGGACGAGATCGTCGGGGCCGATTTCCGCGAGCTGGGCGAGCTTCGCGAGGACGCGCGGCTCCATGAGGAAACGCGGCGGGGTGCCGTCCGCAATCTTAACGTCCTCGTCCATGTAGGCGATGCCCTGCCGCGCATTCGGCACGAAACGTTCCCGCGGCACGGCGGAGAGCGCCGCTATCACCCGTTCGTCCGTCACCGCGTTCACGCGGACCTGGCTTTCGACCATGTTGAGGCGGGCGGCGGCGAAATCGGTCATGATCTGTCCCAGCGGCTTGGGCCACGAAGGGCCCGCAAATAAGGTGTTGGCGGCGTTTATACTGGCCCCGGCGGGCAAACTCAATTCGCGGAATGTCGCGGGAAAGCCCAAGCGCCGGTTAAGAGAGCGGAAAGCCCTCGGCATGTATTGGTCGTTGTACCCAAGGCGGGGAATTGCTATACCCCGCCCGCCCCGAGATTGCGGTGACGAGTCCCGCGGATCGCAGGGAAATGGCCACGTGGCGGAGTGGTGACGCAGCGGACTGCAAATCCGTATACCCCGGTTCGATTCCGGGCGTGGCCTCCAATCACCTCATGCGAATGAAGAGCGAGAAACCCGCCTTTGCGGGCCCGGGCTTATGCCTGGAAGCCGGATGCCGGCGCCGAACCGATTCCCTGCCGGACCCGGGATGCGGCCCGAAGGACCGGCCGCCGCACTCCTCCCCGTTCCTCGACGGCCAGAAGCACCCCCCAGAGCGTCCCGGCAATGAGATAGAAGTGGCGCCAGTTGTCGATGTCGATGATGGCGGCCTCGGCGATGTGGCCCGCGAAGACCGCGTAAACGACGATGAGGAGGCCCTGCTCCGGACTGTCCCGGCCGATCGCCCGCCAGCCCCTGACAAGCGTGATGAGCATCAGCGCGATGAAGGCGAGCCCCGACAGGAAGCCGCCCGCGACGAGGATGTTCAGATAGACGTTATGCGTGTCGAGGCGGTTGATCATTGCCCATTGCGACGGACCGAGGCCGAACGGCTTTTCGAGCGCCATCGCGAAGGCGCGGGCCTGGCTTTCGAAACGGCCGTGCTCGGGATCGGTGTCGTAGCTCTGGACGAGCGAGGCGCGCTCCTCGAAAAGCGCCGCCACTTTCGGGCTCGACAAGGCAAAGCCGATCACACCGACCATGACAACGACCGCCAGCGCGCCGAAGCCGATGAGCCGCATCGTCTGCAGATAGGATTTCGAGGTCGCGAGCGTCAACCCGAAGAAGATGAGCCCGGAAAACAGAAGATTGCCCCATGCGCCGCGCGAGAAGCTGAGCAGTAGCGCAAGAATGAGAACCCCGAACGGAAATACGATCCAGAACGAGCGCAGCGACTGTGCGGTGCTGAGCCGCCAGCCGAGAAAAAGGATGGGCGCGACAAGAAACGGGCCGAAGACGTTCGGGTCGTTGAAGGTGCCGCGGGCACGGCCATATTCGGTGAAGATTTCCGTACCGGGAAAGAGCACGAAGTAACCGGCAATGCCAAGAGCGGCGGCGAGCGTTGCCGCGGCTGTGTAGGCCCAGAATATCTGCGTGAGGCGCCGTATGGGGTCGGCATAGACCCATGACGCGAAGAAGAGGAAGGTACCGACGAGATAGATCGTCGTCATCATCGCCGGGCGCACACGCTCCATATAAAGCGCATCCATGGCGCCGATGCCGTATCCCGCGACGACAAGGCCCCAGAGCGCCGCCGGCCAACCGAGGCGGCGCGGAAAGCGCAAGCCGAAGAGGAAAGTGAGCGCGACAGTCGCCGCCATCAGAAGGTCGTAGGGAGACGGGCTGTCCTGCGTGCGGTCCGAGCGGACATAGAAGCTCGTGAGGATGACGAGAATGACGAGCCATTCGGCGAGATGCACGGCAAACGGCCGGCGAGGTTCGCCACCGCGCGTCCGGTTACCTGTCTCGATCTGCCAGCCGTCCATCGTTCAGTGTTCCGCGCCGGTGAGACCCGGACGGGCAGCACCGCCTGCCCTGCCCGCAAGCGCAATCTCTCTCCTCGCCTCGCGCATGTCGAGAAGGCGCGTGTAGAAACCGTCGACGGCATCGACCATTCGGGTGGCGGAGAAGAACTCACGGATGCGGCCATGAAGCCTTTCGGCGTCCGCCGAAATACCGGCCGGATCGGAAAGCGCGCGCGTCATCGCCGCCAACAACGCAGGCGCATCGCCCGGCGGCACGAGACGTGCGGCGAGAGGACCAAAGATTTCAGGCACACCACCGACCTTTGTCGCAATGAGCGGCAGGCCCGCCGCCGCCGCCTCGAGCGCGACATAGGGAAGCGATTCGTTCCACGACGGCATGACGACGACACGGCCAAGAGCGAACGCCTCGCGTGCGGGCATCGCGCCCAGGAACTCGAAGCGGGCGAGACCCTTCGCCTCCTCCACCATCCGCTCGAACTGCGCCCGGTCGGGACCGGCGCCGACGATCCGGATTCGGACCGGCCGTTCCAGACGCGAGGCGGCTTCGATGAGCGTCGAAACACCCTTGAGCATCCGCAATTCGCCGATGAAGAGGAAGTCCGCCGCGTCTTCGGCGGGAACAATGAGCTCGAACTCGGCCTCGGAAAGACCGTTGTGAATGACGGTCGTGGGCGCGGCCGGCTTGCCGACCTTCGCGCGATAGGCGTTGCGGCTGAACCCGGATTCGAAGATGAGGCCGCCGGTGCGCTGGCGCATCAGCCGCTCCGCCCCGAGATAGACCATGCCCTCGAGGCTCCAGAGGCCGTAATGCAGCGAGCCGCCATGTGGGGTGTAGATGCGGATGGCATCGGGCGCGCCACCGGAGAGACGCGCGAGCATACCGCCCTTTGCGCCATGACCATGCACGATGTCGGGCTTCAGCCAGCGCAGGAGTTGAGTGACCTCGCGAATGTTGGCGATGTCGCCGAAACCCGGCAAGCGCGACATGGGAATGACATGGAGGCCGAGACCGCATTGGGCCCCGAGTTTTGCGAGCGCGGCGGCGGCGCGCTCGTCCTGGGGCTCGGCACAGACGACGCCGACGGCGATACCCGCTTCCTGCTGTCCGGCGACGAGGTCGCGCACATGGCGGAAGAGGCCGCCCATCGGCAGCCGCATGACATGGACGACCTTCCGCACGCCCCGGCTCCGGGCGTCTTGGCCGCTATGTGCGGCGGCGGCCATCAGAAATAGCGCTCCCGCACGAGAATGGTATCGCCCGGCAGGACGGGCTCGTTGCTGTCGACGCCGATCTCGACGATGCGGTCGCCGCGATTGCGCGTGATCTTCACTCGATCTTCGTCGGCCCGATAGGTGAAGCCGCCTGCAATGGCGACCGCGCTCTGCACGGTCATGCCATTGACGTAAGGGTACTGCCCGGCGCGCTGCACCTCACCGAGGATGAAGAAGGGGCGGAATTCGGTGACCTGAACGCTCACATTCGGATTACGCAGCAGCGTGCGGCCAAGCTCGGCGGCAACAACATCCTCGAATTCATCCGTGGTGAGACCCCGCGCGGGGATCGGCGGCATGAGTGGCATGGAAACCGTGCCCGTGCTGTCCACCGCGAATTCGCCGCTGAGATCCGGCTGGCCGAAGACGACGATGCGCAACCGGTCGCCGGTATCGAGGACGTAGACATCGTTTTCCGTCGAAACCGGGCGCTCGGCAATGATGCCCCGCTCCGCGCAGCCGGCGGCCGCAGCGAAAATCGCCATCAGGACAAGGGCGAGACGGAGCTTCATGGAGGGCCTCTGTGCCGGTTTCAGCGCTGCCGGAGAGTACCGCCGGAAGGGTTAATTTTTTCGCAACCCCGGACTGCGACAGACCGTCCTGCCGCGCGGAAAAGCGCGTGAAATCAGCACCGGCAGAGAGATTTCAAGGTTTCCCGTTAAGGCTTCCGTTACCTAAAGGACGTCTACTGCGGGGGCACCTGTTGAGCGAAAGCATGACCGATATCCATACGAACTCCGTAGTCACCTTTGGCGACCGCCGCCGCGCCGCGCCGAATGAGAGCGCGGTGGGCGATATTTCGCCATGGGAAGTGTTGCGCGGCGTATGGGCGCGCAAGGAAATCATTCTCTGCGCCTTTGCGGGCTTCATGGCCGTCGCGATCCTCTGGCTCGCCACCGCCACACCGACCTATACGGTCGAGGCACGGGTGATGCTCGCGCCGCGCGCGGGCGAGATTTCGACCTTCGACGACGAGAATTCGCCGCTGCTGCCGGATGCGCAGACCGTCCAGACGGAAATTCAGCTGCTGACGTCCCGGCCGCTCGTCGCGCGCCTCATCACCGACCTCGGGCTGGCGGGCAATCCCGAATTCAATCCGGCGCTCCGCTCGCCGGGTCTGCTCGGCCGTATCGCCATCGCGCTGGGTGTACGTCATCACAATTCCTCGACCGACATCGAGGACATCACCAATGTGGTGCTTTCGCGTCTTGAGGTCTATCAAAAGACCGGATCGCGCGTCATCGCGATCGTCTTTACTTCCGCCGATCCGCGCATGGCGGCAATCATTCCGAACCGGCTTGCGGAACTCTACATCGCCCAGCAGGTCGAACAGCGGACAGGGGTCAACAGCGAAGCGACGAAGTGGCTCGCCGAGCAGATCGAGGAACTGCGCGGCAAGGTGCAGCAGTCGGAAGCGGCGGTGGAAGCCTTCCGCACGAAGTCCGGCCTGTTCCTGACGAACGGTTCGACCGTGCCCCAGCAGCAGCTGACCGAACTGAACACCCAGCTCTCGACGGCGGAAGCGGACCGCGCCGCCGCACAGGCAAAGCTCGTCAATGCGCGCGAACTGCTGGCCTCCGGCAACGCGGTGAACTCCGCCGCCGAAGTGCTGCAATCGCCGCTCATCCAGAACCTCCGCCAGCAGGAAGTCGCCCTGCGCGCCCAGATCGCACAGATGTCCGAGACGCTCCTGCCGACGCATCCGCGCCTTCAGGAGTCGCAGGCGAACCTTGCCGATCTCGAAACGCAGATCGAGAAGGAAGTTCTCAAGATCATCGAAGCGCTGGAGAACGAGGCACGCGTCGCCAATGCGCGCGTGAATTCGCTTCGCGCGAGCCTGACGCGGCTGCAGCGCCGCATGGGTCAGCTCAACCAGGACGAGGTGCAACTGCGTGCCTTGCAGCGCGATGCCGACACGAACCGGGCGCTGCTCGAATCCTTCCTGCTGCGCTATCAGCAGGCGAACGCCCGCGCCGAGGCGGACGCCCAGGCGGCGAATGCCCGCATCGTCTCGCGCGCGCAGCAGCCGACCGAGCCCACTTTCCCGCGCATGTCCTCCGCGCTCACTTTCGCGACAGTGGCAGGCGTCATCTTCGCGTTTCTCGTGACCTTTCTGATCGAGGTCTTCGCCCGCGGGTTCCGCACCGGCGAACAAGCCGAGCGAGCGACCGGGATGCCGTTCCTCGGTCTTGTGCCCGAAGCGGAAGCGCGCCGGGGTAAAGCCGCCCCGGCCGATGAGGTTCTCCGCGATCCGTCCGGCCCTTATTCAGAATCTATCCGTGCGCTCCAGGGCCATGTGCTCCTCGCGCGCGTGGGCGACCGCCGCGCCCGCACCGTGCTCGTGACCTCGGCAACGGAGGGCGAAGGCAAGACGGAGACCGCCGCAAGTCTCGCACGTGTCTTTGCGCTTGGCGGCTATCGCACCATCGTTGTCGACGCCGATCTGCGCGCGGCCTCGATGCACGAGGCGCTGAACATCGCGAGGCGGCCCGGCCTTGCGGACCTTCTCATGAGCCGCGCCGCCTTCCAGCATGTGATCCGGAGGGATTCCGCGAGCCCCGCGCATGTGCTGCAGGCGGGAACGCCCATTCCCAATCCGACGGCGGCGCTTGCCTCCTCGCAGATGCTTTGGGTGCTGAACGCGCTCCAGCAAACTTACGATTACGTAATCATCGATTCACCTGCCGCGCTCGCCGCCGCCGATGCGCAGGTGCTGGCGAAGTTCGCCGACGTCACAGTACTGGTGGTCAAGTGGTCTTCGACCAGCCGCCGCATGGTCGCTCGCGCATTGAAAGTGCTTTCGGCCGCAAGCAGCCGCCGTGTCGGCATCCTTCTGACGAGGGTGAACCTGCGCCGCTATCGCCGCTACGGCGACGAGGCGCTGCAGGAATACCCCGTGCACCCCGCCCATCCGAGAGCGGCGGCGCGCTAGCCCGCGATCGCCGGCGTCTTCCGCCCGAAGAAAAGCGCAATCGCCTTCTGCCGGTCGCCGACAAAGCTCTTCACGGCGTCATAGGCCGGACGCAGAACGTCATAAGCCGCGACCTTCGTCTTGTCCCACAAAGGATGAATGCCCGCATCCGCCTGCGGAAAACCGAGCTTGCGCAGACCGGCATTCATGTAGGACAGCTTCACCAGGTGCCGCGTTTCCGCCGTGTGCCAGGTGATGGAGAAGGAAACCGACACTTCCTCGCCGTTCTGCACCCAATGCGGTGCGAAGATCGGCACGAAGATGCCCTCGCCCGGCTGGATATGCTGCTGCGTGCCAAGGGACTCGATTTCTTCCCGGTAAGGAAGATTACGGTGCTTGCCGGGGAAGAGCTCCATGTCTTCCGCGCTCGCGACCTCGCGGTCACGATGATCGAAAAGCGACATGCGTTTCTGTCCGCGAATCTGGAGCAGGAAGTTCAGTTCCGGATCCATGTGAAAAGGCGTCACATTGCCGGGTGACGTAACGAAGATGAAGGCCTGGCGCATCATCGCGCCGCCCATCATCCCGTCCGTCTGCTCGGCGACCTGATCGAGGCAGGCGTCGAGCAATTCCTTGTATTCGGGATCGCTCTCGACATTCTTCAAAACCATCCAGGATTTTGCTTCCTCGATCCGGCGGACCGTTTCCTCGGGCGAGAGACCGTTGGACGGCGTGAGCGAGGGATCCTGGTTGGGAGCGACCGGTCCGTTGAACTCGACCTGATCCGCAGGCAAGGTCGCAGCGAGCCGGGCGAGGCGCTCAAGCGCGAAGAGCGGATGTCCGTCGAGACGATGCGTCAGCCGGAAAGTCGCACGCGGCATGGCTTCGGTGACCGTGCCCTTTGAAATTTCAATCAGCCTGTTCATGTCCATCTCCTTGCAGACGGTCGTAAAGAACGCGAAGTCTCTTGCGTGCGGCCGCTTCGCCGCGCTTGGCAAGCGCGATCCAGCCTGCCAGCGGCACGCTGAAAGAATGCGGCGTGGTCACGAGCATGCTGCTCATGGTGCGGCGCTCGGCCCAGATATGGTCGATCATCGGATGACCGGGCACCGCGCAGGAATCGACCCAATCCACCTTGTCGTCGCGGAGGAACACGCCGATGGCCTTCAGCATCAGCAATGTGCCGGGCGAGTAGCGCCAGTAACGCTCATCGAATGCGATCTTGAAGGTGAAGACGCCGCGGCCCGAGCGGAAGCTTGTCAGCATGGCGACCGGGTTGCCGTCGAGACCAAGCTCCGTGCAGTGAAGCGTTCCCGCTTCACGCGCCCCCTTGCATATCTCTTCAAACCAGGCGCGCTCGTTCGGGCGCATCTTCATCGCGGTGCCGCGCTTGCCTTTCCAGCCGCGCGCTTCGAGCGCAAGAAACCGGCTGACCCAGTCGCCGACGTCCGGGCCGCCATCGTGAACGGCGAATTCAAGGCGGCCTTCTTCCGAGAGCCGGTTCCAGAGGCGATTGAACTCCTTGCGCTTCTTCTTGCGGATATGGGCCGCGAGATAAGCTTCTTCATCGAGCTCCGAGCGGAGAAAGGCGCGTTCGTGACGGTCGGTTTCGCGGTAGAGAATGCCGTCGGCCGCCATCACATCGCGGAGCGCCTTGTCGAAGGCGCCGCCCGCCTCGAACATCGGAAATTCGACGAGGGCGGCACCCTGAGCCGCCGCAAAAGAAAGGAACCGGCGCACCGCCTGCTGCTCATAGCCCGCACGGAGGAGCGGCGTCGAAAGGAAACTGTGAATATGTTCCCATACATGCCAGATCGCGAAGGGCGCGCCGTAGGACCCGCGCGAGGCGAAATAAGGCACCAGCCCGATCATCAGGCGCTGGCCGGACCCGTCGGGCTCGCTCCAGAGCAGCGCAACGCGCGCCTCGTCTTTCTTCTGGAGATGATCCATCGCCGCCGCGAGCGTGATGCTTTCGAACTGCGTATTGCGGTCGATGGAGGATGCGGCCAACGCATCGACCTCGGAGCGGAACGGCGTCATCGCGTCGGCGCTTTGCAGGACGACGACGTCGGCGCTCGGCGGACGGCCGTGAAGGTAACGCGCCGCGTGGCTCAGCACCTCGACGGAAGGTCCGGCGGCACGCAGGTGCTTCTTCGCGAGGCCCGGCCAGAGCGGATATTGTCCGAGACCTGTCATGCAATCCTCAAAGCGGTAAGCGAACGCCGGACGGGCCCGGCGAGAACAAAGGCGGTGATACCGAGGCGCCGCTGGACGACGACCGCAAGGCAGAAGGTGGAACCGACGATGGAAATGGCCGTCGCCGCCGCCGCGCCCATCAGGCCGAAGGACGGCACCAGCAGGAAGTTGAGTGCGAGGTTCCCGAGCGCGGCAACGCCATAGGTCCAGGCAACGGCGTTCTGGTTGCCGGTCATGTTGAGCAGATACTCGGTGGAGCCCGTAGCCGCTCGAGCAAGAAAGCCAGCCATCAGCAGGAAGAGGAGCGGATAGCCTGAACCGAAGTTCTCGCCGAACAGGCCGAGAGCGAACTCGCCGACGAGCAGGAGGAAGACGCCCGCCGCCAGCGTCGGCCAGAATATCCACTGGATCGAGCCATGCACGAAGGTCTGAAGTTCGGAATGCTTGCCTGCGCTATGAAGCTCCGCGAATTTTGGCACCGCGAGCGCCGCCACAGAGAACTGAATGAAGGCCATGAGGTTCGCAATACGCGTCGCGGCGAAATAGATGGCGATGTCGTCCGGTTCGACGAAGTAGCCGAGCAGCACGATGTCCGTGTTGGTGAGGAGCAGAAAAAGCCCCTCGACAAGCACGAGCGGCGCGGAGATCGCGACCCAGTGCTTCACATGGAAGACGGGTTTCGCGGCGGGAACAGTCCTGGCGACGCGGCGCGCCAGCAAAAAGCGCTGCACGAACATGGTGGCAAAGGTCGCGCCGAGCGCGCCGAACGTGACCTGCAGTCCCGTGGCGCTACCGGTGAAGAAGAGAGTGCCGCCGGCAACCGCAACGATGGCGAGCGGGCGGACGATGTAGTTTGGAACGTAGGCCAGATTGACCCAGCCGAAGGCACGCGCCGCGCCCTCCTGCCAGTCCATCAGCGCGAAGCCCGGCACGCACACCAGCGCAACGGCAAGCGGCCAGATGTAGTAGCTCTCGATATGGCCCGAGAAGGCCCAGAGCAAACCGAGGCCCGCAAGTGAAGCCGCCGCGCCGATGGCCGCGACGATACCGAAGGATGCCTTGAGGACGCCCGACAGACGCCGCCATTTTTCCTTCGTCCTGTATTCGGGAATGAAGCGAAGAACGGATGTACCGAACCCCATCGGCACCACAATGCCCAGGATCACGACCCAGACCCAGACATAGACGAAGATGCCGTATTCGAAAGCACCCATCCACCGCGCGAGCAGCACCTGGCTGAGCAGCGCGATGGCCGCGCCGGCGATGCGGATGCCCATGACGAAGGCCGCCCCCCGGACGACGCCCGCAAGATGCGCGTCGCCAGGCTTGCCCGCGATCATGTTCCCGATCCGCCCGAAGCGCGACGGGGCCTTTCCCGAATTCATGACGAGTGCCCTCAGACCCGAGCGGAGATGGCCGCCGCGAACATGCCCTTCGCGGCGCGCAGCCGGGTGAACCCCTGCCAGAGTACCGGCGTCTGCTTGATGAATCGTTTAGCCTGGAGATAGGCGATCCGCGGACCGAGGCTAAGCCAGCCGACGAGATTGTTCGGCTCCACATGGTCGAGGAGCGGAATCTCGATCTCGCACCACTGGTCCTTGTAGCCTTCGTCGCCGATGGTGAAGTCGAAGGCTGTGTGACCGTTGGCGGTCGCCCGTTCCATCAGATCCATGAGCTGAATCATACCGGGACCGAAGCGGGCCGCTTCGCAGTTCTCGTCATAGCTCGCGAGCACATAGTGATAGCGGCCGCCGAAGCTCACGCCCCAGTTCGCCGCCGCGACGGTGTCACCGACCGCGAGGTGGTTGACCTCGATCATGCCTTCCGCGTCGGGGTTGCTCGCCAGGTCCCGGTAGAAGTCGCGGCAGCCGGGCTTGTCGAAGAGATTGGCGACACCCATGCGGGCGAAGGTGACGGATTTCTGCTCCATCAGGATGTCGAGCGAGCGGAGCTTTTCCTCCGTGCTTTCCGGCGTGACGAGCGAGACCGCACCAAGCTCCTCGGTCTTGCGACGCTTCTGGCGGTCGCGCTTCTTGCTGCCGGAAGAACGCTTCTCGCCGTAGTAGCTCTCCCAGTCATCCTTGAGCATGGTCATGTGGGCGGAGGACGCATTCCGGCGAAGACCGCCGAGCGTCATCATCGGGTTCGCCTGGTCGCCGACGCGCTCCGGCATCCGGCTCAGCGTCACGATGTGATGGGTCGGCAGCGTCTCGCGAATGCCGTCCCAGAGAGCGGGAAACTGCGCCGGCGAGACGTAGCGCGGGAAGGCCTTCGACAGCAGCGGCGCGTTGTAGTCGCAGAGATCGCCGCCAAGCCAGATGAGCTTGTGGCAGAGGATTCCGTTTTCGATGCCGAGCGGAAGAATGAAGAGCGCAGCGCCCTCGCTGTCCCATCCGACGACAATGGCGGGCTTCACGCCCTGCTTCGTCCCGATATGGCGCTGCCAGGCGGAAATCCACGCATAGGTCTGGAATGCCGTGCAATCGCCCGTCTTTTCGAGCGCCTGCCAGACCGCCTTGAGCGGCTCGATCTCCTCATGAATGGAGATCAGCACTTGCGGACGGCCCTCAGGCGCGCCAAAAATGGCTGAATTTCGGACTTTTTCGGTCCCGGCTGTCGCCGGAATCCGGCTCAGGTCTTCGAACTTGACGGTCAGCGGCGTCATTTTTGGCCTCGCCTTGCTGTCTGTTTCCTTGCCGGGGAGACATCCGTTCGTTTCCCGAATCTGGACATCCGCCCCCGGCTCGACAGCAGGATTGCAAGGCGTGTGCTAGGTCGTACCGCGTTAACCTTTCTCACCGAGAATGCCTCGCAATGAGCAAGACCATTCCCGCATCCCGTGCTGCCAGCCCGTCGCCGATGGGACGGATGCTGCTCGCGCTGCATGCGAGCGGGGCTTGCAGGCTCGCACCGAAATCGCTGGCGGGGATCGGCGTCATCTTCATGCTGCACCGGGTCAGGGAAGATGACGGCGCGGCGTTTGCCCCCAATCGCATTCTCGAGATCACGCCCGGCTTCCTCGAAGAGACCATCGGGACGGTCCGCGACCTCGGCTACATCTGCATGACGCTCGACGAGGCCGTGACCCGGCTCGAAGCGGGCGAGCATGGCGAGCGCTTCGCCGTCTTCACGCTGGACGACGGCTACAGGGACAACCTGACGGAGGCCTTGCCCGTCTTCGAGCGCAACGGCGTGCCCTTCACCGTCTACCTGACGACGGGCCTGCCGGATGGCCATGCGGAAATCTGGTGGGTGGCGCTCGAGCGCGCGATCGCCTCGGCGGTTGCGATCCGCGTCATGGTAGGAGATCGCGAGATCGCGATGTTCACGCGCGACGCCGGTGAGAAGAACGACGCCTGGAACAACATATATTGGGCGCTGCGCAAGCTGCCCGAACGCGAGATGCGCGCCGAGGTGCGCCGCCTCGCCGCCGAGCACGGCATCGACATGGGCGCGCTGACGCGCGAACTCGCAATGACTTGGGACGAGGTCCGCACCCTCGCCGCGCATCCGCTCGCAAGCGTGGAAGCGCACACCGCCGACCACTTCGCGCAGGCAGGGCTCACAGCCGCCGATGCACGATCCGACATCGAGCGCGGACTTGCCCGGATGGAAGCGGAACTGGGGCGCCGCCCCCACCACTTCTCCTATCCGTATGGCGATCCGGGCTCTGCCGGAGAGCGCGATTTTGCGCTCACCTCGGCACTCGGCTTCCGCTCCGCGACGACGACCCGCAAGGGGCTCATCAAGCCCGCCCATGCCGGGCGCCTGACAAGCCTGCCGCGGCTCTCGCTCAATGGTGATTTTCAGGACAGACGGATGCTCAAGGCGCTGCTGAGCGGCCTTCCCTTCGCGCTGGCGAAACCGATCCGCTCGCTCGGGATCGATTGAGAGCTAGCTGCTGCCGTTCCCGTTCTTGCGTCCACGACGCCTGCGACCCCACCACACCTCGAAGCGCCGCCGGGCGCGCCGCACGGGATGCAGATCGACGGAGAGAACGAGGACGCCGAGCGGGAGCATCCAGAACCCCAGAACGGGCAGGAAACCGACAGTGCCGCCGGCCACGAGCAGCATGCCGACAACGATCCGCAGGATCGGCGGTCCCGGCACCTTCACCCGCTTGTCGCCTAATCGCACCGCCGCCATGACCTGCCGCTCTCCGCGAAAGATTCGCGGCGGAAGGCCCCGAACCCGTTTGGGCAGATAGGCATAAAAGGTGGCAAGAGCAAGACATTTGGGCTGGCACGGGTTAAATGTCTTTGCTATATGCAGCCCTCATCGGCATGGGCCCAGACGCCCTCGCCGACTTGATCCTCGGTAGCTCAGTGGTAGAGCAATCGGCTGTTAACCGATCGGTCGCTGGTTCGAATCCGGCCCGGGGAGCCAGTTTTGCTAGAGCGCACCAAAGGTGCGCTCTAGTCGTTTCAAGCCCCCTGAACGCACCCCACGCCCGTCACGTTGCGGCCTTCGCAGCGGCAACGACGGCCAGAAACGCTTCGCCATAACGCGCGATCTTGGCGCTGCCAACGCCGGGAATGCCGGCCATGTCGGAAACGCTGGCAGGACGGCGCCTCGCCATCTCCCGCAGCGACGTATCGTGGAAGATCACATAAGGCGGCACGCCCTGCTCGCGTGCGAGTCGCATTCGCTCGGCACGCAAATCCTGAAACAATGCTTCTTCCTCGGGCGAAGCAGACGCGGCGGCGGCGCCTGCGGCCGCTCTCTGGGCGCGGCGCCCGGGAGAAGGATCGCGGCGAAGCTCGACAGGTTGTTGTCCCTGCAACACGGGCCGTGCACTTTCCTCGAGCTTGAGCGCGCCATAGTCCGTGTGGTCGATGGAAACGATGCCGCGCGCCGCGAGCTGCCGAAAGACCGACTGCCAGCCTTTCTGGTCGATATCCTTGCCGACGCCGAAGGTCGGCAGATCGTCGTGACGGCAGCGCTCAACTTTTTCGGTCTTGTTGCCGCGCAGGATGTCGATGAGATGCCCTGCGCCGAAGCGCTGGCCGGTGCGGTAGATCGCCGACAACGCCTTCCGCGCCGCTTCCGTGCCATCCCACATTTCCGCAGGCGTCAGGCAGGCATCGCAATTGCCGCATCCACCGGCATGATGCTCACCGAAATGCGCGAGCAAGGCCTGCCGCCGGCAACTGACGGTCTCGCAGACATGAAGCAGCGCATCGAGCTTCGCGCGCTCGACCTGCTTTACGCCTTCCGGAGAACCGCCCTCGTCGATCATCCGCCGCCGCAAGGCGACATCGCTCATGCCGTATGCCATCCACGCGTCGGACGGCAGCCCGTCGCGCCCTGCCCTGCCCGTCTCCTGATAATAGGCCTCGATGCTCGACGGCAGGTCGAGATGCGCGACGAAGCGGACATCCGGTTTGTCGATACCCATTCCGAAGGCAATGGTGGCGACGAGCACCGGCCCCTCATCCTTGAGGAACAAATCCTGGTGCCTGTCGCGGATGTTTCGGTCGAGCCCCGCATGATAGGGCAACGCGGGAATGCCGTGAGCCGTCAGCCATTCGGCGGTTTCCTCGACCTTCTTGCGGCTCAGGCAATAGACGATGCCGCTCGCGCCCTCATGCGCGCGAAGAAAATCCCGCAGCTGGTTTTTCGCATTGTCCTTGCGGACGATCGTGTAGCGGATATTCGGGCGATCGAAACTCGCGGTAAAAATCCGCGCTTCGTCGAGTTGCAGCCTGTGGACGAGATCGTCGCGCGTCTGCGGGTCCGCGGTGGCTGTGAGAGCGAGGCGCGGCACGCCGGGAAAACGCTCCTTCAGCCTCGCGAGATGCAGATATTCCGGCCGGAAATCATGCCCCCACTGGCTGATGCAATGCGCCTCGTCGATGGCGAAGAGGGCGAGCGGCACGCGAGACAACAGCGACATGAATCCATCGCCCGCGAGGCGCTCCGGCGTCACATAGAGAAGATCGAGTTCGCCGGCCGCCAGCGCATCCCGGATGCCGCGCGCTTCTTCCGGCGTCAGCGTCGAGTTCAACGCCGCTGCCCGAACGCCGGACTGGCGCAACGCCTCAACCTGGTCGCGCATCAGCGCGATGAGCGGCGAGACGACAACCGCGACACCCTCGCGGCACAGTGCCGGTATCTGATAGCAGAGCGACTTGCCCGCCCCCGTCGGAAGAAGCACGACGGCATCGCCGCCCCCGACGGCATGAGCAATGATCTCCTCCTGCTGGCCCCGAAAAGAGGGAAGGCCGAATACCTCCTTCAGCACCCGTTCCGGGTGCGGCATCGGCTCTCTTTTCGGCTCGTAGGATAAGGTCACTTCTGGGTCCGGACAGGGGCGACTCAGCGGAGGTCGCTTTCGCGCGCCGCGAAACTAGCATCTGCACGCCCCGAGGAAACCCGCCCAGATTGAACCATCCGCGCTTTTCCTGCGTATTTTCCAGAAGACGACGAGCTAGGACTTGATTGCCTCAGCCGTTATAATCGTCAGGCTGACGGAGGGAGACGAGCATGACCCAGATCCCCGTTGACGAAACAGGCGGCGCCGCCACCGCCCCGCAAAACGTCGATGTAACGCCCGCGAATGTCGGCTCGATTGCCGGCATCCCCCCCCTCGCACGCATCGTTTTCGGCGCCCTCGCCAGGATCCGCCACGGCTCCATGACCGTCACACTGCCGGATGGCCGCCGCCTCCTCTTCCGGGGTGCGGAGCCAGGCGAAGACGCCGAACTTGTCATCCGCGACTTCCGCCTGACCCGGCGCTTCTTCTCCGGCGGCGACCTCGGCGCGGCCGAAGCCTTTCTGGACGGCATGTGGGACAGTCCGAACGTGACGGCGTTCCTGCAGTTCTTCCTGCGCAACAAGGAAGCCTTGCAGGACAAGATGAACGGCATGCCCGTGGCGCGCCTCTTCTCGCGTATCGGCCATCTGATGCGCCGGAACTCGAAGACCGGCTCCAGACGCAACATCGAGTACCACTACGATCTCGGGAACCGCTTCTATACTCAGTGGCTCGACCCGACGATGACCTACTCGGCAGCCCGCTTCACCCATCCGGGGCAGACGCTTTCCGAAGCGCAGATCAACAAATACCGCTCGCTCGCCGAACAGATCGACCTCAAGCCCGAGCATCACCTGCTGGAGATCGGCAGCGGCTGGGGCGGCTTCGCCGAGTATGCGGCACAGGAGATCGGCTGCCGCGTTACCGGCATCACCATCTCCAAGGAACAGCTTGCCTTCGCCCGCGAGCGCATGGCGCAGAAGCAACTCTCCCACAAGGTCGATATCCGCTATCAGGATTATCGCGACGTGGACGAGAAGTTCGACCGGATTGCTTCCATCGAGATGTTCGAAGCGGTGGGCGAGGAATACTGGCCGACCTATTTCCGGAAGGTGCGCGACTGCCTGAAGCCCGGCGGCAAGGCGGGCCTCCAGATCATCACCATTGCCGACCGCTCCTTTGCGGCCTATCGCAAACGCGCCGATTTCATCCAGCGCTACATCTTTCCGGGCGGCATGCTGCCCTCACCGGCCGTGCTCCGCGAACAGGTGGCGCAGGCGGGCCTTACATGGGCCGGTAGTCTCGAATTCGGCCTCGATTATGCCGAGACGTTGCGCCAGTGGCGCGAGCGCTTCCGTGCCGCATGGCCCGACATTCGTGCTCAAGGGTTCGACGAACGCTTTCGCCGCATGTGGGAGTATTATTTCTCCTACTGCGAAGCCGGCTTCCGCGCAGGCAATATCGACGTGACACAGGTGACGCTCGCCCGGCAATAGCGATGCGTGACGGTGGCTGTTAAGCTCGCTCCGCCACCAACCGGAGCAGCACATGGAATCCCGTCTCGTCCCGACGCCGCGCGGCCTCGCCGACATCGACCTCCGCACGCGCGACATCATCGGCAGGGGCTGGGGGAAGCTCGAACGCTTCGTCTTCCGCCACAAGCGCTTCGACGGAGAATGGTCGGACGAGATCACGCGCGATGTCTACACGATCGCCGAAGTGGTGAACGTGCTGCCCTACGACCCGGCGCTCGACGCTGTGGTGCTGATCGAGCAGTTCCGAACCTGCGGACTCGTCTGGGGCGAGGCAACCTGGCTCTTCGAGGCGGTGGCGGGCATCCGTGACGACGGCGAGGAACCGGAAGACGTTGCGCGGCGCGAAGCGGTGGAGGAAGCCGAGTGCGAACTCAAGACGCTTTATCCCGTATCCACCGTCTGGTCCTCACCGGGCGGCTATGGCGAGCGGGCCCATCTCTTCGTCGGCGCCGCTTCGCTGGCGGGCGTGGGCGGCATTCACGGCCTTGCCCATGAGCACGAGGATATCCGCGCCGTCGTGGTGCCGCTTGCCGAGGCCTATGCGGCCACGCAGGATGGACGCATTCAAGACACGAAAACAATCCTTCTTGTTCAATGGCTTATGCTGAACAAGTCCCAAATCGGTTGAATATCGGGTTTTTGCTCTGGCGCCTTGAACGGGGAGCACCCCCTCCGTATGTTCCAGTGCGTCCCGCCTGCCAACCGATCCAGAAACAGACAACGAAAAATAGCATCATGGATATCAAGAACGGCCTCGTCGACTCGATCGGCAACACGCCCATGCTGCGCCTGAGGCGCGCATCGGAAGAAACCGGCTGCGAGATACTCGGCAAGGCCGAATTCCTGAATCCCGGGCAGTCGGTGAAAGACCGCGCCGCGCTCTACATCATCAAGGACGCGATGAAGCGCGGCACGCTGAAGCCCGGCGGCGTCATCGTGGAAGGAACGGCGGGGAATACCGGCATCGGCCTCGCCCTTGTCGGCAATGCGCTCGGTTTCCGTTCGGTGATCGTGATTCCCGAGACGCAAAGCCAGGAAAAGAAGGACATGCTGCGCCTCTGCGGCGCGGAACTCATCGAAGTGCCGGCAGTGCCCTACAAGGACCCGAACAACTACGTGAAATATTCGGGCCGTCTCGCCGAGGAGCTTGCGGCCAAGGAACCGAACGGCGCGATCTGGGCGAACCAGTTCGACAATGTCGCGAACAGGCAGGCGCATATCGAAACGACGGGACCGGAAATCTGGACGCAGACGGACGGCAAGGTCGACGGCTTCATCTGCGCCGTCGGAACGGGCGGCACGCTCGCCGGGACCGGCATGGCGCTGAAGGAGCGCAACAAAAACGTGCAGATCGGCATTGCCGATCCGATGGGCGCCGCGCTCTACCACTACTACAAGCATGGCGAACTGAAAGCCGAAGGCAGCTCGATCACGGAAGGCATCGGCCAGGGCCGAATCACGGCCAATCTCGTAGATGCGCCCATCGACCAGGCCTTCCAGATTCCGGATGAGGAGGCGCTGCCGATCGTCTTCGATCTGCTGAAGGAAGAAGGCCTGTGCCTCGGCGGCTCGAGCGGTATCAATGTCGCAGGGGCAATTCGCCTCGCGAAGGAAATGGGCCCCGGTCATACTATCGTCACCGTGCTTTGCGATTACGGAACGCGCTACCAGAGCAAGCTTTTCAATCCCGCTTTCCTGAAGGAAAAGAACCTGCCCGCGCCGGATTGGCTCTAGGCACAAGGGACGGAAAGAAAGAGAGACATGTACGAGGCTGCCTCCCCCCTTTCGACAACCGAATGGCTGGCGAAACATCTCGATGCGCCCGACGTTCGCGTGGTCGATGCTTCCTGGTATCTGCCGCAAATGCAGCGCGACGCCCGCGCAGAATATGAGCGCGAACACATTCCCGGCGCCGTCTTCTTCGACATCGACGAGATCTGCGATCTGGACAGTCCTTTCCCGCACATGCTGCCGAGCCCCGAGAAATTCTCCTCGCGCGTTCGCGCCATGGGCCTCGGCGATGGCAACCGCATCGTCGTTTACGACGGCGCGGGCCTGTTCAGCGCAGCACGCGTCTGGTGGATGTTCCGCGTGATGGGACATGACGATGTGACCGTACTCGATGGCGGCATGAAAAAGTGGAAGGCGGAAGGCCGCCCACTGGACGACATCCGCCCGCGCAACTCGGCCCGTCATTTCACCGCGCGGCGCAACACCGGCCTCATCCGCGACCGCGAAGCGATGCTCCACAACATCGACACCTGCGCCGAACAGGTTCTCGACGCCCGCAGCGCCGGGCGCTTCAACGGCACGGAACCGGAGCCCCGTCAGGGCCTGCGCGGCGGGCATATCCCCGGCAGCATGAGCCTCCCCGCGAACAAGCTGGTCGCGGAAGACGGCACCATGAAGAAACCCGAGGAGCTCAAAAAACTCTTCGAGGAAGCGGGCATCGACCTCAACCGCCCTGTCGTCACGACCTGCGGCTCGGGCGTCACGGCGTCCATCCTGGCACTCGGTCTCGCCGTTCTCGGCAAGCCCCAGGTTCCCGTCTATGATGGCTCATGGGCCGAATGGGGCGCTGGCGCCGAGATGCCCGTCGAGGCCTGAAAGGGAGGCGGGCTGCGGGGATGGGAAAGAAACACAAGACGATCGTCACCCACCTTGAAATGATTGCGCCGCCGCGCCTGCCCCCTGCCCCGCGCCCGCCGGGCAAATACGCGCTGATGCGCGCGGAGAACCCGCCCGTCCATTTCTACCGCTATCTCTACGACGCCGTCGGCCGGGATTATGTCTGGGTGAACCGCAAGCGGCTTTCGGACGAGGTGCTTGCCAGCATCGTCCAGCACCCCGATGTAGAAATCTACGTGCTCTACTGCAACGGCTCGCCTGCGGGCTATTTCGAGCTCGACTTCCGCTCGCTTCCCCGCGCCGAACTTTCCTTCCTCGGTCTGATCCCCGAACAGGTTGGGTCTGGCATCGGCAGCTTCCTGCTGCGTGAAGCGATCACGATGGCCTGGTCGCGGGATATCAACCGCCTGATCGTGCAGACCTGCACGCTCGACCATCCGCGCGCGCTGCCGATGTATCAGCGCATGGGGTTCACGCCCTATGCGCAGGAAGAAGCGGAGCTGGAGGAGCTGGACTGAGCAGGCCCCATAAACAACGGTCGTCATGCGCGGACTTGATCCGCGCATCCACGTCTTTCCTTGCGGCATTAAATCAGAAAAGTGTCGTAGAGGTCGTCCCAGGCTGGATTGATTGAGTGAATAAGCTGCACCTTCCAGCCTCGGCGCCAATGCTTGATGTTTCTTTCGCGCTGTATTGCACTCTCGATACTGTCGTGCCGCTCTGCATAGACAAGCCGCTTCAAGCCGTAGGTTTTCGTGAATCCGGCGAACAGTCCCTCACGGTGTTCAAAAACGCGCCGCGCAAGATCGGACGTCACGCCTACGTAAAGGGTTCCGTCCGGCTTGTTGGTCATGATGTAAACCCAACCGCCCTTCATTTTTCTCTCGGGAAAGAAAGACGTGGATGGCCGGGGCAGGCCCGGCCATGACGATTTTCAGGTTGAGAGACAAAGGCACCTAATGCGCCAGTATTTGCGCGAGGAATTCCTTCGTGCGCGCATTCTTCGGCGCGCTGAAAAATTCCTCGGGCGGCGCTTCCTCGATGATCTCTCCGCCATCCATGAAGACGACGCGGTTCGCGACTTCGCGCGCGAAACCCATTTCATGCGTCACGCAGAGCATGGTCATGCCTTCCCGCGCGAGTTCGACCATGACGTCGAGCACTTCCTTGATCATTTCTGGATCGAGCGCCGATGTCGGCTCGTCGAAGAGCATGATCCTGGGGTTCATGCAGAGCGCCCGCGCAATCGCAACGCGTTGCTGCTGGCCGCCCGAAAGCTGGCCCGGATATTTGTTTGCCTGCTCGGGAATACGCACGCGCTCGAGATAGCTCATGGCGAGATCGCGCGCCTCCGCTTCAGGCATCTTGCGCACCCAGAGCGGCGCCAGCGTGCAGTTCTCCAGCACCGTCATGTGCGGAAACAGATTGAACTGCTGGAACACCATGCCGACTTCGCGCCGGACCTCGTCGATACGCTTCAGGTCTTCGGTAAGCTCGATGCCGTCGATGACAATGCTGCCTTCGTCATGCGGTTCCAGCCGGTTGATGCAGCGAATGAGGGTGGACTTGCCGGACCCCGAAGGCCCGGCGATGACGATACGCTCGCCCTCCTTCACCGTGAGATCGATGTCTTTGAGCACATGAAAGTCGCCGAACCACTTGTTCACGCCCTTCATCTCGATCATCACCTTGTCGGAGACCTTGAGCTTCGGCGCTGCGTTTCCCTCGGACATGACCCTCTCCTAGCGCTCGCGTGCCGTATTGAGCTTGCGTTCCATGAAGTTCGAATATTGCGACATCCCGAAGCAGAAGACCCAGTAGACGAGCGCCGCGAAGATATAAGCGGTGAGCGCGCCTTGCGGCACTGTCCATGACGGGTCGCTGAGCTGCGCGCGCACCTGCCCCAGGAGGTCGAAGATGCCGACGATCAGCACCAGCGTCGTATCCTTGAAGAGACCGATGAAGGTGTTGACGATGCCGGGAATGACATGGCGCAGCGCCTGCGGCAGAACCACGAGGCCCATCGTGCGCCAGTAGCTGAGGCCGAGCGCCCGCGCGGCCTCGTATTGTCCGGCGGGGATCGCCTGCAAGCCGCCGCGAACAACCTCCGCCATATAGGCCGACGAGAAGAGCGCGACGCCGACAAGGCAGCGCAGCAGATTGTCCGGACTGAGGCCCTCAGGCAGGAAGAGCGGCAGCATGACGCTCGCCATGAAGAGCACGGTGATGAGCGGCACGCCACGCCAGAATTCGATGAAAACGACCGAAAGCATCCGGATCGCGGGCATGGACGAACGGCGGCCGAGCGCGAGAACGATACCGAGCGGCAATGAGACGACGATGCCCGTCAATGCGACGACGAGCGTGACAAGAAGACCGCCCCACTCGCTTGTTGGCACCGGGCGCAGCCCCGGCCTGTCGCCTGCCAGCAGAACCAGCGCAACCAGAGGATAAATCACCAGAAGGAAGATCAGATTGAACCGCTTGGCAGGCGCCGACGGAATGAGCGCAGGCACGAGCGCCACGGCACCGAGCGCGAACACGACATTGACGCGCCAGATTTCGTCCGCCGGATAACGGCCGTAGATGAACTGGCCGATATTCGCCCAGATGAACGGCCAGCAGGCGCCCTTGTCCGGTCCGAGGCAGGCGTCCCGCGTCGTGCCGCTCCAGACGGCGCTGAAGATCGTGAAATCCAGCACCGGCGGTATCGCGAGCCAGAGCAAATAAAGGCAGGCGAGCGTGAGGATGGTGTTGCCCACGCTCGAAAACAGATTGCGCCGCGCCCAGACGACGGGAGAAGCACGCATCTGGCTCTTGGGCGGCGGACGGCCTGTCACATCTTCCATTGCCATGCGTCAGCGCTCCTTCAGCGCGATGCGCGCGTTGTACCAGTTCATGGCAAGCGAGGTGA